>JBAXWU010000030.1:0-16763 GCA_037128235.1 Chitinophagia bacterium
CGCAAAGACTTAGGTAGCAATAGCTATGACGTGCATTTGGGCAAATGGTTAGCCACCTACGATAATGCCATTTTAGATGCGAAAGCACATAATACCATTACCTATTTTGAAATACCTGAAGAAGGTTTTGTTTTAGAACCTACGGGCTTTTATTTAGGCGTTACTTTAGAATACACTGAAACACATGCCCATGTTCCTTTTTTAGAAGGTAAGTCTTCCACTGGAAGATTAGGTATTGACATACATGCCACCGCAGGTAAAGGCGATGTTGGATTTTGCGGTTACTGGACTTTAGAAATTTCGGTAAAACAACCTGTTAAAATATATAAGGGCATGCCTATTGGTCAACTTATTTATTTTCCTGTAGATGGGGAGATTGAAGTTAAATACAATCAAAAGAAAAACGCTAAATATAGCGGTCAGCCCGAGAAACCTATTGAGAGTATGATGTGGAAGAATAAGTTTTAGAATAAATTATAGCGTAATTTTTAGTGTACACCTTAAGTAAAATTTATTGACCACTTTGTTTTTTATACGCTAATACCCATAGTAGCACTTCATCATAACTTTTTATTCCATTCGCCTGTTTATTCCATTGCAAGAATTGATCATAAACAGAGGTGGATGCAGGAATGAGTAAATGCTGTCTTTGTATAAAGAAATCTTTTATCTTTTTTCTATCCCCTATTACTTTAGTATTGAGCAAGGCTTTATTTCTATTTACAATTGTTTTCCATTTTTCAAAATTACCCGTTTTGGCAATTAAGCTTAAATGTTCAGATTGACAATAAGTAAACATTTGTAGTAACATAGAATAGCGCAATAATGCATCCGATGATTCTGTAGCAACTACATAGGCTATAAAATTGGCTTCCGCCTCAGAGGCATAACCCATTTGATGTGCTAATTCATGGCAACTGGTATAAGGCAGGGTTAAAAAGGGAACATCGGTTCTAACAATGGCTTCTCCTGTAATGGGTTGATAAAATGCCATATACCCGAGATAATCACCCCAACTAGGAAAAGCAGCCTCTTTTAAAACCGGTTTATCTATATGAAGCTGGGGAAATCTGTTTTTTAGCTGTTTATAATCCAAAATGCTATTACTAAATACCTGGTCTACCCTAAGTTCTTGGATAAAAGAATCTGTCAGTATTTGCCTGGTTTTGTTCAAATTATCAATAAGATCCAAACTAAGGCTATCTAGCTGAAGGGCAGAATAACTAGTATCCATTTTTAAACCAAAGCTTTTAGCAGGGCTAGATTTTTGATAATTCAAGCCCCAAATAAGCATATAAACCACATATAACTGAAGCAGCTTTAGAATGAGCTGTTTGCCAAAACCTAACAGATAAGTCCTATAAGTTTCAGTATTTATTTTATTTTTAAGTTTATATAAACTTATTATAATATTGATAATCAATAGTATAATTAAAATAAGATACACAAACTCCCCAATAGGTATTTTAACGCCTCCAGTGACTGTTCTTAAGCCTAGGCTCATGTATTGAAATAGGCCTAAACTAAAATAAGAAGCTACTACTTGAGGGAAGAAAGAAAAGATGAGAATAGCCAATGCCATTAGCAGCCAACCTGCTTGAGTTAGGGTTATGATAGGAGCTCTGCGCTTTAATAGGTCTTTTTTCACCTTTTGGGGATTAATGGGCTGGTCTAAGAATAGGTACCCAAAAGTAGGATAAACTTTGTCTTTTGGTTGGTTTTTACTAACTTTGCCAACCTTATAAGTACGGATATGAACCAAAACAGGGCTTACGAAATAGCATTTGTGGGTTTAACACCCGGTTTACACGAGTTCGAATACCGTATCGAGGACCAGTTCTTTACCAGTTTTGGCCAACAAGACTTCTCTAATTGCAATACCCTTGTTAAGCTTAAGCTTGACAAAAAACAAGGTTTTTTCCAATTGCATTTTGATGTTGATGGCAAAATAGATACCCTTTGCGATCGTTGTGGCAATCCCCTAACGATTCAATTATGGGATGAGTTCAACATAATTGTAAAATTAGTGGACGACCCTATTACCCTGAACAGTCAAGAAGAAGACGCTGATATTTTTTACATTGATAAAGGTGAAAATTATTTTTCAATTGCTACTTGGATTTATGAATTCATTAATTTAAGTATTCCTTTACAACATATTTGTAAGAAGAATGAAAAAGGAGAATCGACCTGCAATCAAAAAGTATTAGACCAGTTGAACCAATTCAAAGTAAATCCCACAGAAGTGAATAATAAAAACATCTGGAAAGGTTTAGAAAAATTTAAAGGATTGGATGATACGAATGAAGAAGAAGTAAGCAAGAATTAACAACGAATATTAAATAATAAATTTTAAAAAATAAGAGATGCCTAATCCTAAACGCAGACACTCACAACAACGAAGTGCTAAAAGAAGAACTCACTATGTAGCTCAAGAAGTTACATTAAGCAAAGATGGAACCACAGGAGAAATCCATGTACGTCATCGCGCACACGTTCAAGAAGGTAAATTATATTACAAAGGGCTATTAGTAAGCGAAAAAGCGCCACTAAAAGCTTAATTACCGATTCAATGAATATTGGCATCGATATGATGGGAGGCGATTACGCCCCACTAGAAGCCGTTAAAGGTGTACAGCAATATTTAGCAAGTTCGGATAATAATTTATTTTGTATAGGTGAAGAAACCCAGCTGAAAGAACTTTTTCAGCGTCATGGGATTTCCTCACCTTTTTTACATATTGTACCTGCCACTGAAGTAATTGGTTACCATGAACATCCTACTAAAGCTCTAAAAGAAAAACCAAATTCCTCTATTGCCATTGGATTTAAACTTTTGGTGACTGGTGAGATAGATGCCTTCTTAAGCGCAGGCAATACAGGTGCCATGTTAGTAGGTGCTATGTTTAGTATCAAAACCATCAAAGGGGTACTAAGACCTACCATTGCCACCCTTCTTCCTAAACTTAATGGTAAAACAGGTTTATTAGTAGACGTAGGATTAAATGCAGATTGTAAACCAGAACAATTAAATCAGTTTGGTATTTTAGGCAACTTATATGCCAAGCATATTTTAAATATTGATAATCCTACAGTGGGTTTATTAAATGTAGGTGAAGAAGAAGGCAAAGGAAATATTTTAGCACAAGCCACCTACCCATTACTAAAAGAAAATACCGCGATAAAATTTATTGGCAATATTGAAGGTAGAGATGTTTTTAATGACAAAGCCGACGTCATTGTTTGCGATGGATTTACCGGTAATATTATTTTAAAAACTGCTGAAGCCATGTATGATGCAGCTAAACATCAAAACCTAGAAAACGATTCTTTCTTTGGACGTTTCCATTTTGAAAATTACGGAGGCACCCCTGTTTTAGGAGTGAACAAACCAGTTATTATTGGACATGGTATTAGCAATGCAAAGGCATTTTTCAATATGATTTTACTTGCTGAAAAAATGATTCAAACACGCTTCTGCGAAATCATTACTAGCAACTTTGAGAATCTATAGTACAGTTTTATTTGTCTTCCACTAATACTAGTTTATTTTTCCACGCAGAGCCCTTGTTTTCGTTCAAAACTTCTGCATTTCTTTATTCCCAGTTTCTTATTAAATAGTTTATTTTTACTTTAATAATAAAGTGAAATCAAACCTATGTGGTTAAATAATATTTTAGAAACTATCGGCAATACACCCTTAATTCGTTTACATAAAATTACGAGCGAGATTCCCGCCACCGTACTTGCTAAAGTTGATTATTTTAACCCAGGTAATTCTATTAAAGATAGAATGGCTTTAAAAATGGTTGAAGTGGCGGAAGCAGAAGGAAAACTAAAACCAGGGGGTACTATTATAGAATGTACTAGTGGTAATACAGGAATGGGACTAGCCTTAGTAGCCATTGTGAAAGGATACAAATGTATTTTTACCACCACCGATAAGCAGAGTAAAGAAAAAATGGATATACTAAGAGCCGTAGGTGCTGAAGTAATTGTATGTCCAACGAATGTTGCACCCGAGGATCCTAAAAGTTATTATTCCGTGGCCAGAAAATTAGCGGCCGAAACACCGAATTCTTTTTTCTTTAATCAATATGATAATTTAGCTAACAGGCAAGCGCACTATGAAAGTACTGGGCCAGAAATATGGGAGCAAACTGAAGGAAAAATTACGCATTTAGTTTGTACGGTTGGTACAGGGGGAACCATTACTGGCACTGCAAAGTATTTAAAAGAAAAGAATCCGCATATTAAAGTATGGGCCATTGATCCCATAGGTTCTTTACTTACGCATTACTTTCAAACAGGCATTGAAGATCACTCTTATGTTCAACCCTATATTGCAGAAGGTTTCGGGGAAGACTTTATCCCCGCTAATTATGACATGAGCTTAATTGATCATTTTGAACAAGTAGCCGATAAAGAAGGTGCTTTAATGACTAGGCGTCTGGCTAAAGAAGAAGGCTTATTCTGTGGTTACAGTGCGGGCTCTTGTATTTTAGGATTATTACAATTAAAGGATAAATTAAAACCAACAGATGTAGTGGTATGTATTTTACACGACCATGGAAGTAGGTATGTTGGAAAAGTCTATAATGATGAATGGATGAAGTCTAAGGGCTTTTTATAAAGGACTGATTTTCAATTATAAATGTGTGTATTCTTCCCTTTTTTGTGGATTATTTTACCCTAAAACGGAGACTTAGGCTAACATTCGTTTGGGCCATAAATTGTATATTTGCCACTCAATAAATAAACTATGAGCAAGTACAGAGCAGGGGTTTTATTTGGCAAAGAATTAGAGACCTTATACAATGATGCAAAGGCCAATAAGTTTGCCATTCCAGCAGTGAATACGACTGGAACCGATACCATTAACGCAGCGATTGAAACAGCCGCAAAAGTGAACTCCCCTATCATTATTCAATTTTCAAACGGCGGTGCTCAATTTATAGCAGGTAAAGGAATGCCTAACGATAATTTACAAGCCAATATTCAAGGCGCTATCGCAGGTGCTTTACACGTGCACCAAGTAGCCAAGTTTTATAATGTTCCCGTTATTTTACATACCGATCACGCAGCAAAAAAATGGTTACCCTGGATTAGCGCTTTAATTGACGCTGGTGAACAATATAAAAAAGAAAAAGGTCAACCTTTATTCAGTTCACATATGTTGGATTTATCTGAAGAAAGTTTAGAAGAAAACATTCAAACATCAGTTGAGTTCTATAAAAGAATGGCACCTCTTGGCATGAGTATTGAAATTGAATTAGGGGTGACGGGTGGTGAAGAAGATGGCGTTGATAATAGCAGTGTGGACAATGATAAATTATATACACAACCAGAACACGTTGAATACGCTTATACTGAATTAAGTAAAGTGGGTAATTTATTTACAGTAGCTGCTGCTTTTGGTAACGTACATGGTGTATACAAACCAGGTAACGTAGAATTAAGACCCGATATTTTAAATAATAGCCAAGTATATATTCAGAAAAAATTAAACACAGCAGAGAAGCCAGTGTATTTTGTTTTTCATGGTGGATCAGGGTCTCCTCAAAATCAAATTAGAGAAGCCATTGGGTACGGTGCTATTAAAATGAATTTAGACACCGATTTACAATGGGCTTTCTGGGAAGGTATTTTAGAATATTATAAAAAGAATGAGGCCTTCTTACAAGCTCAATTAGGTAATCCAGAAGGAGCAGATAAGCCTAACAAGAAGTATTACGACCCTAGAGTTTGGTTAAGAAAAGGGGAAGAATCCTTTATTAAGAGATTGGAAGTTGCTTTTGATGACTTAAACTGTATTGGCAGAAACGCTTAAACAAAATTTTAACACAGCTGCCTATTTATTAGAATGGGTGGCTGTTTATTTTTTTATAACTTCATATAGGACTAAAACAATTGCTTAACTATTTGAAATAGAAAAGAATTATGAGAAATAGAGAAGAAGATATTGAAGTAAACTTAACAGGTGAAGAAACGGCCGCTTCTGAAGCTAGTAAATCAAGATGGTTTAAAAGAATCAGAAAGGGCATTACTACTTCTACTGCCGATAAAAAAGAAACACCAGAAGGCCTTTGGACAAAATGCCCTTCTTGTAATCATATTTGCACTAGCTCAGAATTAAAAGAAAATTTATTCATTTGTTCTAAATGTAATTTTCATCATCGTATTGGAAGTGATGAGTATTTTGATATTTTATTTGACGAAGCGCAGTGCACAGAACTTTTTGACAATATCAAAAGTAAAGATGCACTCAACTTTACCGATTTAAAAAACTATCAAAAAAGATTAGATGAAATTCACGCTAAAACCGACTTAAAGGATTCTATGCGTGTTGCAGTGGGTAAAATTAATGGGGAAGAAATGGTAGTGGCTTGTATGGACTTTGAATTTATTGGAGGTTCATTAGGCAGTGTGATGGGAGAAAAATTTAGTAGAGCAGTTGACTATTGTATACAACATAAACTACCCTATTTAGTCATTAGTAAAAGTGGTGGTGCCCGTATGATGGAGAGCGCCTTTAGTTTAATGCAATTGGCTAAAACCAGTGGTAAGCTTTCTCAATTAAGTGACGCTAAACTTCCTTTTATTTCTATGCTTACGGATCCTACTTTTGGTGGCATTTCTGCAAGCTTTGGTATGCTAGGCGATATTAATATTGCAGAGCCTGGTGCCTTAATTGGTTTTGCAGGCCCTCGTGTTATTAAAGAAACCATTAAAAAAGATTTACCCGCAGGATTTCAACGCAGTGAATTTTTATTAGAGCATGGCTTTTTAGACTTTATCATTGATAGAAAAGACTTAAAAAATAAATTATCCGAAGTGGCTTACTTATTTAAGCACTAAGCCTATTAGAATCCATTTAGGAAGTCAATATTTAATCCTATTTTTGTATCCCGGCGCTATGGCAGTTCCGGGATTTTTTATGGCTAAAGCGAAACCAGTACAAGCAAAAGAATTGAATAATAGGCAGGCCTATTTCAACTACCACATAGAGGACAAATATGAGGCAGGCATTGTATTGCTAGGCACAGAGGTAAAATCAATTAGAGAAGGTAAGGTAAGTTTCAATGACTCCTTCTGTATGTTTGATAAAGGTGAACTATGGGTGCGTGGCTTATTTATTAATGCCTATACCCATGGCAATGTCAATAATCATATTGAAGTGCATGACCGTAAATTATTATTACAAAAAAGAGAGCTTGAAAAATTAGAAACCAAGGTTAAAGAAAAAGGCTACTCTATTATTCCCTTGCGTATATTTTTTAATGATAAACATTACGCCAAAGTAGAAATAGGTGTAGGTAAGGGTAAAAAAGAATTTGATAAGCGTGAGACGATTAAATCCCGTGATGTAGATAAAGAAATTAAACGACTGCTGAAGCGCTAAGAATTTTTCATAAAATAAATGCGCCTTTACCGTATAAAACTTATTTAAATATTAAGAATTGAAAAAATGCTATATCGAACGAACTTTGTGAGCGAAGCGATCAGAGAGTGAGATATAGGTGTTTTTTCACTTAATATTTAAATCAGCTATTATTCAATATTTTTTCAAGTTCCATTCAGCGTTATTGATACTTTTTCTTAGGCGCTTCCTCGCCTTTTAACTGTTCGGCGATGGCTGATGGATGTGGTTTATGGGTAGTGGCATGAGCAATACCCAATAAGGCTGCAAATATGCCAAAAGACCAAGCCAATTCAATAGGAATTAACCAATAGCCCCAAAGCCTACTCACAGCTGCTTTTTGAGGGTTGCTTAATTCATAAATTAATTCTAGCTTCTTTCCTAGTTTAGAAGCATACTCAGCGCTATCTAATTCAAGCTTATATTCTTTACCAAATTCAGAATAGACGGCCATTATCTTAGTCGCAGATCCATTGCCTTGTTTTATAATAATTCCTGGGGCCCTTTCGCTATCAAAATAATCTGGCACCCTACTAAATGGCAAGTATAATAAAAAACAAGTCAGAAATAATATAATGGCAGATTTTATCATTCAAAAAAGGTACTAAATCAAAAGAGCCCCTAGTATTACTACCAAGGACTCTAAAAGCGAATTTATAATATATTTTAGTTACTTAAACTTCTAAAGTCAACAGGTACCAATTTACTTACCCCAGGCTCTTGCATGGTCACTCCATAAATGACATCCACAGCGCTCATAGTTTGTTTATTATGCGTAACAATTATAAATTGTGACTTATCACTAAACTTTTGGATCATTTGTGTAAACTTACCTACGTTGGCATCATCTAAAGGAGCGTCTACCTCATCCAAAATACAGAATGGTGCTGGCTTAATTAAATAAATAGCAAATAACATAGCCGTTGCCGTTAAAGTTCTTTCTCCTCCACTTAATTGACTAATAGAAGAAGGCTTCTTGCCTTTAGGACGAGCTACAATTTCCACTGCAGTGTCGGCTAAGTTTTCAGGATCAACTAATATTAAGTCACAAGAATCTTCTTCTGTAAACAAGGCTTTAAATACCTTTTGGAAGTTTTCTCTTGCTTGATTGTAAGTTTCTAAGAAGGCTTTATTCGCTGTGGCTTCTACTTCTTGAATAGTAAGCATTAAGCTTTCTTTAGCAGTCACTAAGTCATTCTTTTGTTCTAAGATGAAATCATAACGCTTTTTAATTTCAGTATAGGCTTCAATAGCAGTTGGATTCACTTCACCCATATTCTCCAAACGCTTCTTCATTCTATCGGCGCTGGCTTGTAATTCCTCTAAGGAAATCTCAGTAGCTCTAGCTTCGTCTAAGATTTCTTCTAATTCTACCTTAAACTCAACGTTTAATCTTTCTTTCATACCAGACAACTGTAATTTTAAATTATTCAGTTGGTCCTTGATTTCATTGATTAATTGATCAATTAATTCTTTAGACTTAATCTGCAATCTTAAGGCACTTTCTTTTTCTTGTAAATTGTTTCTTAAATTATAATAGGCCTGATCTGCTTCATTTAATTTCAACTCTTCCTCTTCCTTAGTCTTTAATAATTTAACTAAGTCTTCTTCCAATTGCGCTAATTCGGCTCGGCTTTCGACTATAGCGGCACTTGCTTCTGTTAATTGAACACTATTGGTTTGAATTTGGGCATGTAAATCGTTCAACTGATTTTCCTTGAATACCACTTCTTGTTGCAATGCTTCAATTTTGCTATACTGTTTAGTTAATTGCAAGTTCATTTCATTAAACTCACCAGAAGCTAAATGATAAGCCTGCTCAGCTGCTTGATAAGCCAATTCAATATCATTTAAATTAGATTGAGTTTGCTGTAAAGAAAGATTCAATGCTTCAAGCGCTAATCTTGTATCCGCGATAGCTGTATGTTCTTCCGCAATTTTATCTTCATATTCTTTTAGCTTAACAATAGCAGCAGACTGAGCTAGTTGTAAATTCTCTACTCTATTCTTATTGGCAAAAACCTCATTAATTAAAGTATTCACGGCTTGCTCTGTAGAACGTATTTCATTTTCTTTCAAAAGCTCATTAAACTGCAATACAGTATTATGTTGGGTTTGAATAGTAGCTTTTAAATCGTTGACTAGTTTTTCTTGCGCTTGAATATCTTCCAATAATTTTTCTAAATTTTTAGCACGTCCTATTTTCTTTCCTTCAAATAAACCAACGCTACCTCCAGTTAATGTATACTTACCTCTTACATACTTGCCGGTTTTTTCTAAAATAATACCTGCATAATCGCCCGATAAAGCTTGCTCATTTTCAGCAATAAATACATTGCCTAATAAATGATTCGCCAATGCGCTATACTTACTATCTATTTCTATAACTGATAAAGCAGCAATGGTATTAGCAGGTGCCGCATTTGCGGAAGCCCCGTTTAATTGGTCTAATAAGAAGAAATTGGCCTTGCCCTTTTTATTGTCATCCAATAATTGAACGGCCTGCATACCCTCTTTTAAATCATTGACTACATAATAGTTCAAGTAAGGCTCAAGTACATTCTCTACCGCTGCACGGTAGGCTTCTTGAACATATAAAATATCTGATAAAATAGGCGCTTGATGATTCCAACCTGTATTCTTGTGTAAAAACTTAACACTCTCCGGATAGCCATCCATTGAATCTACTAAGCTCTTTAATAAATCGTATTCGTTTTTCTTAGCATCTAATTTTCTAGTTTGTTCCGCTAGTTCTGATCTTAGTATTTCTAATTGTTCCTGTGTTTCAAAAATACTGGCTCTTGCATTATCATGCTGTGTTTGTAAAGTAGCTAAATGCGCTTTATTCAATTCTAAATCGGCTTCTTTAGTAGCTAATTGTGCAGTAATATCCGCTATTTGACCTACTCTATGATTTTGTTCTTCTTCTAATTGCTGATGAGATCTTTGTACATTTTGAATAGAAGTATCGGATACTGCTACTTTTTTCTCCGCATCAAATTGATTTCTTTGTATTTGTTGATAAGACTGACGCAGATTATCTAAAGTAGATCTTTGACTATCGAATGAATCTCTTTTTTCAGTTAAAGCAGTTTGAGATTGGTCTACTCTTGTTTTAAAATCTTGGTATATTTTTTCTTCTTCAACAACCTGTAATTTTGTGTACTCAATAGAATCACCAATGGTTTTTAATTGCCCTTCAGCTTTTAATAAAAACTCTTGCAAAGAAGCTTCTTTATCATTTAGATAATCTAGGCGTTGTGCAGCTAAATTTTTATCGTTTTCTTTGGTTCTAAGTGAAGATAAACTATCGTTGTATTGATGCTGCATAGCCTGCAAGCCCTTTTCTTTTTCAATAAACACAACACGTTCTACTTCTAATGCCGCTTCTTCCAATGCAATAGCAGCCTCTAATTGAAATTTCTTGTCTGTTTCTGCTTCTTGTTGCTCGTTTAGCTCTTTGTAGCTAATATTAAAACCTTCTAATGAAGCCTTGGCTAGTTCAATGGCAGTGTCTTTGTAATCTTTTTTGATTTCAAAATACTTTTCTGCTTTTTTAGCTTGATTCTCTAAAGTTTTTAACTGATTATTAATTTCAAATAATAAATCTTCGATACGGGCTAAATCTTGTTCAGTTGCATCTAATTTATTCTTTGCTTCTTTCTTTCTTGTTTTGTAAATAGTAATACCCGCCGCTTGTTCTAACATTCTACGACGACTATTGTCTTTATCTTTAATGATGTCGTCCACCATACCTAATTCGATAATGGCATAACTATCGGTACTTACTCCTGTATCTAAAAATAAATTATGGATGTCTTTCAAACGACAAGCCACATCATTTAATCGGTATTCACTCTCCCCGTTTTTATAAAAACGACGCGTTACGGTGATGGTGCTAAACTCGGTAGGTAATAAGTTTTTAGTATTCTCAAAAGTAAGGCTCACTTCGGCCATACTACTAGCTGATCTGGTTTTACTTCCGTTAAAAACTAAAGAATCTAAATTTTCACTTCTTAAAGCTGAAATTTTCTGTTCTCCAATTACCCATCTTATGCTATCAATGATATTACTTTTACCACAACCATTCGGCCCGATAATGCCCGTAATTCCCTCATCAAAACTTACAATTGTTTTGTCAGCAAAGCTCTTGAACCCTTTGATTTCTAATGACTTTAGTCTCACTTTTTATCTTCTATTTTATGTTCGCGAACATAAGAAAAAGAGCCAAGAAATCAAGGCCTAAATGCTATTTTGTGTACAATTAGTGGAGAAAAATTAAACCTGCGGAATAAGCCTACCTCCCAGGGTAGCTAGGGTTCTTGCAGGGAACTTACCAACGACCATAAAGTCGTGTGTGGCCATAACGATAGCCGTTCCGTCGTCCTTAGCTATTTGGAATAATAATTGCATGATTTCATCGCTGGTTTCAGGGTCTAAACTTCCTGTTGGCTCGTCTGCTAGTATCAATTTAGGGGAATTTAATAAGGCCCTGGCAATATCCACTCTTTGTTGTTCGCCCCCACTCATTTCATAGGTCATTTTAAAGCCTTTATTTTGAAGCCCCACTTTAGCCAGTACATCTTCTATTTTTTGTTCTACCAAACGCTCATCTTCCCAGCCTGTAGCTTTTAAGACAAAACGTAAATTCTCGTGCACATTTCTATCTGTTAGTAATTGAAAGTCCTGAAAAACCACCCCCAAATTTCTTCTTAAAAAAGGAAGTTTCTTCCAATCCATCTCTTTTAAATCATAGCCAACCACCAACCCTTTTCCTTCAGTAATACTTACTTCTCCATACAATGATTTCAATAAACTACTCTTTCCAGTACCTGTCTTACCTACTAAATATACAAACTCTCCTTTTTGAACCGTAAAATTTACATCTTGCAAAATGAGATTCCCACTTTGATAAATATTTACATTTTCTAATTGTACTACTATTTCGCTCATATCTTATTTTGTTAGTGTAAAATTATTGTCAACTGTTCTTTTAAATAATTCAATTTTCTAAATTAATAGCTGAAATTTTCTGTTCCAAAACTTCCTTTTAAAATTAATTCTTTTTGTGCAGAAGCTTCCACCCTTCCAATAATTTGTGATTCAATATTAAATGTTTTAGCCAAGGCAATTAAAGCAGGTGCCGAAGCTTCATCAGTAAAAATTTCTAAACGATGGCCCATATTAAATACCTGATACATTTCTTTAGCGTTCGCTCCAGAATTTTCTTGAATTAAATTAAATATGGGAGGCACCTCCATAAAATTATCTTTTACAATACGCATAGGGCCGGGCAAATACTTCATACATTTTGTTTGTCCACCACCACTACAATGTATCATACCTTTCACTATTTCAAAATGCTTATCTAATATGGCTTTTACCAGTGGCGCATAAGTTCTTGTTGGACTTAATAATAATTTACCAATACTAATATTACCAAAGCCAGGTATAGGCATTGTGTCGGTCATTTTATTTTTTCCAATATAAACCACCTGCTCCTTTAAACTTGGTTCAAAAGTTTCAGGATATTTTTTTGCATAACTATGTTCTAAGACATCATGTCTTGCACTGGTAAGCCCATTACTACCTAGTCCACTATTATAAGCAGTTTCATAACTTGCTTGACCATAACTAGAAAACCCAACAATAACCTGCCCAGGGGCTATATGATCATTGGTAATAAGTTTTGCCTTGGGCCATCTTGCTGTCATGGTTCCATTTACGGCAATGGTTCTCACTACATCACCTACATCGGCTGTTTCTCCACCTAAAAATTCAATTTGAATACCGAATTTTTTAAGGGTATTAAAAAAATCCTGTGTGCCGTTAATGACTTCGCTTAGTACATCACCTGTAATTACTAATTTATTGCGATCAATGGTAGACGAGAATAAAATTTGATCATAAATACCTACACATAATAAATCGTCTAAATTCATGGCAATGGCATCTTGTGCGATGCCTCTCCAAACACTGGCATCTCCTGTTTCTTTCCAATAGAGATAAGCCAAAATACTTTTAGTACCTGCCCCATCGGCATGCATAATATTAATATAGTCAGAATGACCCCCTAAATAATCGGCATATAACTTACAAAAAGCATTGGGATATAAGCCTTGGTCAAGGTCTTTAATAGCCGCATGGACTTCTTCTTTTTGAGCGGAGACTCCGCGTTGGGCATACAATGACATGAATCTAAATTGGTTTATGGCATAAAGGTACAATTGTTTTACATTTGTGCCATATTTAGACAACCAAGATGATAGTTCACCACGATTTAAAACAATTACCCGCTTTCCAACATGCCATAATTACTACGGGGGCCTTTGATGGAGTGCATATAGGCCATCAAGAGATTATAAACAGAATGAAGCAATTAGCCCTTGAAATTGGCGGAGAAACAGTCATTATTACTTTCCATCCTCATCCAAGAAAAGTCATCTCCTCTATCCCTGGAGAAATTAAACAATTGACTAGCTTAGAAGAAAGAATTGAATTGTTAGCGCAAAATGGTATTGACCATTTAGTAGTTGTTAATTTTGATTACGCTTTTTCTAATTTAAGCGCCGATGAATATATTAGATCCTTTTTATTTGACCATTTTCATCCTCATACTATTCTGGTGGGCTATGACCACCGATTTGGCAATGGTCGCAACGGCAATTATGAGCTTCTTCAAAAATTCGGGATTGAACTTGGCTTTAAAGTAGAGCAGATTCATGAAAAAATTATAGGAAAAGAAATTGTAAGTTCTACTCAAATTAGAAACTATATACTAGAGCATCAAATTGAAAAAGCCAATGCATTACTAGGCTATCCTTATTTATTTGATGGATTTGTAGTAAGAGGTAATCAATTAGGCCGTACCATTGGATTCCCCACTGCGAATTTGCATATCAATGATGAAGAAAAAATAATTCCCTCCAATGGTGTATATGCCGTTAAAGTAAAAGGCAATTGCTTAGGCAATATTATTTATGATGGCATGATGAATATTGGTATTAGACCCACTGTGGATGGACAAAAAAAAGTAATTGAAGTACATATTTTAAATTTTGATCAAGATATTTATGAGCAAAATTTAACAGTCATGGTATACGAATATATTAGAGGCGAAGTAAAGTTTGATGGACTTGAGGCCTTAAAAGCACAACTTGCCAAAGACAAAATAACAACAGCAGCTATCTTAAAGAAGTACCCATAAATTTATATTGAAATATAAATTTATATTTAAAATAGTAATGTCTGAAAGCCTTATACTATTTGCTTTTCAGGGACATCCATAATTTTAACGACCAACTCTTTTAACAAATCGGCGTCAGTATTATCAGCATCATTGATGCCCACTACTCTTAAATTATATTCATGTATTAATAAAAGTACATGTTCCACTTTTGAATATGAATATTGTCTGAGTGCCGCTAAATAAATTTTAACAGCAAAAAACGAAACGCCCACTTCACTCATAATTCTTTTTTCATCACTCGTATTTAATCCATAGATGGCATATATCTTAGAAAAAAAAGCGTATAAAGTAGGTAGTATTAATTGTATGGGGGCTGCTTTATTATTAGATTCAAAATATTGAATCATTCGAATAGCTTTAGCGAAGTTTTTTTGTCCGACTGCTTCTTGAAATTCAAAGGCATTATATTCTTTACTAATACCAATATACTTTTCAATATCATCTTCGGTCATTTTCTTACGATCGCCCAAATTCACAATAAGCTTTTCTAACTCATTTTGAATTCTACTTAAATCATTACCAATATGATCTACTAAAATTTGTACGGCCTTAGGTGCAATTTGATAGCCTCTCTCTGCTACCCATTCACTGACCCATTCAGGTAGCTTACTATCATACATTTTTTTAGTAGCTATAAAAATAGTTTTGGATTTTAATAGTTTACCAAAAGTTTTACGACCATCAATGTTTTTGTCCTTATAGGCCACAATTAAAATTGTAGAAGACAATGGATTTTCTACATAGGATTCAAGCTTTTCAATTTGACCCATTAATTGAGCTTCCTTAATAATGACCACCTGACGTTCTGCAAAAACAGGATAACGCTTACATGCATTCATAATATCTGTCCATTCTGCATCTTTCCCATAAAAAATAGTAAGGTTAAAAGCCCTTTCAGCTTCAGGAAGTAGTTGCTTTTCTGCATAGTCTACTACTTTATCTATATAATAGGCTTCTTCTCCTTCTAGCCAATAAATGGCATCAAAAACATTCTTTTTCCAGTTAGCTATGATTTTAGAAGTTGGCATATTCAAATATAAAGATAAGTCATACTTGAATCGTAAAATTTTTAAAAATAAATGCTTCAAAATCAACCCCCTAAAGGATCTCTAGTAAGGGAGGCTATAATAATTCATAATATGTTCCATTTTTTGTATCTTTGAGGCATTAAACTAAAAAAATTTTATGAGTAACGAATCTTCTAGCATGAGTAGTAAAATAACCATTGGTGTTTTAATATTAGTCATCATTGGCTCTTGGATATATTTCAATAGTTCGAAAGTGGACATTATTACAACCTATGACAATAAAATTGCTGTTATTGATAGTGCGAAAGCAAAAATTCAAGCTGAATTTATAGAAGTATCTGCAAAAGCAGATTCTTTAACCAACCAAAATACTAGCCTTCAAGGTGATTTATTGAATAAGTCTAATCAAATTCAAAAATTGAAAACTAATATCAGTACTATTTTACGCAAACAAGACGCAACTGATAAAGAATTAGCTGAAGCAAAAACTTTAATAGCCGATTTAAATGGCAAGGTAACGAACCTATTTGCAGACCTTACAAAGGCGCAAGCTGAAAACAAAGATTTAACTGCGAAAAACGAAGTGCTAAACACAACGAATACTACTTTAAATACAAATTTAACAGCTACTCAAAAAGAGAAAGAAAGATTACAAGATATTGGTTCTACTTTACACGCCTCTACTTTTAGCATTCAAGCTTTAAGAATTAAAGAAGACGGTACTGAGAAAAAAACAAGTAATACAAGAAGAGCCAACACTATTCGTTTGTCTTTTCAAATTGATAGAAATAAAATCACGCCAACAGGATCACAAGAGTTGTTTGTAAGTATCACTGGTCCAGATGGTAAAGCCTTTAACGAAACTGGGAAGATAAATACAAGAGAAGATGGTGCTAAAGCCTATTCTAACAAGTTATCAGTTCAATACGAACAAAATAAGGAATTGCCTGTAAGCTATGATATCAAAAATATAACTTTCGCAGAAGGAGAATATTTAGTAGAAATTTACCACAACGGTTTCAAAATTGGAGAAGGTAAAACTAAATTAACCAAGAGTTTATTTTAG
>JBAXWU010000031.1:0-16654 GCA_037128235.1 Chitinophagia bacterium
TAATAACGCAACATAAACACAACCTTCTGTTTTTCAGGCAGTTGGCTAATGGCACGGTCCAGGCCTATTTGAATTTCAGTACTTTTGGGGCTATCCGAGCTGGCGGTGGCGTTTTCATAGTCCAATAAATCACTATTGGAGGGGCTGGTACCCTGCTTTTTTTGCTTTTGTATATAATTAAGGGTCTCATTATAGGCAATTCTGAATAGCCAGGTGGTGAATTCGCTTTCCATCTTAAAGCCATCTAATTTATCCCAAATCTTTATCCAAACAAGTTGTGCAATATCATCTGCGTCTGCATGGTCGGTGACCATTCTTTTAATTTGGTAGTAAACTTTTTGTTGATGCTTTTTCAGAAGGGCAGTGAAATTGGCTTCTCTATTAGTAGATGCTTGAAACTGAATAATAAGTTCTTGATCACTTGCCATAATATGCTAATGTAACAAAAAGTTTTATGAATTAGCCTATTTTGACTATTTTGTCTTGCTTTAAATGCGTGGCTTATAAAGCAAGAATTATCTTAAAAATCATAATTATGAAGCACATAAAAATTTACCTTATGAAGTATATGAAATTTTGTCTGTTATTATTAGCAGTAGCATTTGCTGGAAAATCTTGGAGCCAAGATGTATTAAATACAATTTCAAAAGCTGAAACAGAACGTATTGAAAAGTACTTATCCTCAGATGAATTAGAGGGGCGTAAAACATTTAGCAAGGGCATTGACAAGGCGGCTGCTTTTATTGCCAATGAATTTGCACAAGCAGGACTTACTACTTTTAAAAATAGCGGCAGTTATTTACAATCATTTTCAAGAATGTCTGCGAAGTTTATGAGTGCTTCAGGGAATTTTGACGGTAATGCCTTAGATCAAAAAAATATAATAGTGGTTACGCCTCAAGCAAATTTTTCAATTACAGAAGTTAGTGGTTATGAGGTGGTGAAAATAAATAAAGAAGATAATTTTGGCATGGCTATTAGAAAATATATGGGAGCTAGTAAAAATTATTTAATACTAGTAGATGAATCTTTTGCGCAGAACTTTAGTCGCTTAACTAGCTTAAAATCAAATTTAACAGAAAATCAAAAATCGTTGGTATTTGTTTTAACTACTGCAACACCAACAAAGTTTACTATTGAGGCTAGCCATAAAATTGAAAGTTTAAATTTAGCCAATGTGGTAGCGGTTATACCAGGTAAGTCGCTATCAAATGAGTATGTAATTTTTTCTGGGCATTATGATCATTTAGGTATTAATAGCGCAAGAGCAGTGAATGGCGATAGTATTTATAATGGAGCCAATGATGATGCAGCAGGTACTACAGCTATGATTATGCTTTCTAAGTATTTTAAAAAATTAAATAACAATGAACGCACTTTAATTTTTGCAGCCTTTACCGCTGAAGAAGTGGGAGGTTTTGGTGCACAATATTTTTCAAAGCAGTTTGATCCTATGACGGTGAAAGCCATGTTTAATTTAGAGATGATTGGTACAGAAAGTAAGTGGGGTAGAAACAGCGCTTATATTACGGGTTATGAAAAAACAGATATGGGGGCCATTTTACAAAAGAATTTAGCAGGTACGGCCTTTACTTTTTATCCAGATCCTTACACGGATCAAAACTTATTTTACAGATCAGACAATGCCACACTAGCGCGTTTGGGAGTGCCCGCGCATACTATTTCTACTTCTAAAATGGATAGCGAGCCTAACTATCATAAGCCTAGTGATGAATTTCAAACTTTAGATATAGACAATATGAATGAAATTATCAAGGCCATTGCTAAAAGTGCGCAGTCCATTATTGCAGGAAAGGATACCCCTTCAAGAGTAGACACGACTCAATTAAAATAAATCTAGCATAATACAACTGAATATGATAAAACCGACTGCCCTAAAAAAAATAGTCCTTACCATTTTCACAAGCATACTTATATTAAATAGCTATGCACAAGATACCAGTGGCGTGAAAAAAGTGATTGAAAATATGTTTATTGCTATGAAAAATAGCGATACCGTATTACTTAAAGCTTGCTTTTCAGCAAATGCGGTTATTCAAACTATACAATCAAGCGAGGCTGGGGCTGTGGTGAAAGAGGCTAGCGTTCAAGCCTTTATTAATAGTGTGGGTAAACAACCAGTAGGTGCCTTAGATGAAAGAATTGTTTTTGATAAAATATTAATCAATAAAGAATTAGCCAGTGTATGGACACCTTATCAATTGTATGTTAAAGAGAAATACATACACCAGGGGGTGGATTCTTTTCAAGTAGTGCGCACAAAAGAAGGTTGGAAAATTCAATATTTAATAGATACGCGTTATCCCTAATATTGGTAACTAATTTCTAATATAGTTTAATACTAATTAAATAGTTTCGAATTCACCTTTATCGGTATTCTTTTGAACTTTATCTGCTTCAAATATTTTTCCATTCATGGCAATGTATACGCCAGGGCTTACTACTTGCACAAAGGCCAGGGCGCTTCCTAAATTAAATAATCCATCAGAGCTACCAAATTTATAAGGTACCATGGCACCCGTTAGCACAATGGTTTTGCCTTTACAATGCTTTGCTAAATAAGAGGCAGTGAGGGTCATGGTATCAGTGCCATGGGTAATTAAAATTTTATCTTCTTTAATTTCATTACAGGCTGCAGCAATTATTTGTCTGTCGGTTTCAATGAAGTCTAGGCTATCTTTCATCATAAGGGTAGTAATGGATAGGTCTAATTTACTTCTACCTAGTTGCAACATTTCATATAAATGTGTTTCTTTAAAAAATAAACTTCCATTTAACTCATTGTACTCTTTATCAAAAGTGCCTCCTGTAACAAAAACCTTTATTGTATTTGACATATAATTATTTTTGATGAAAGCTATCGCCAATAAAAGCAAGTGCATCAATGATGCCTGTTCTCCAATAGGTCCAGTTATGTGCACCATCCCTCATTCTAAACTCATGGGGTACATTCTTATTAGTGAGGGCTATATGTAACTGCGCATTACCAATAGTTAAAAAATCATCATCACCACAATCAATATAATACCTAACTGAAGACAACTCTTCCTTGGTCTTTTTTTCAATAATAGCTAAGGGGCTATTATTTAACCAAGCTGGGGTTAAGCGGTCTTTTCCTTTTAAATTTTTACCCATTGAATTGCCAAATAAACCATTAAACATACCCTCGTTCAAATTAATAATATCATTATCTGTCCAAACAGCCGCACTAAGTGGTGCAGCAGCAACAAATAAATTAGGGTATTTAAGGGCGTATAATAAGGAGCCATATCCGCCCATGGAAAGCCCTGCTATCCCTCTGAATCTTTTCTCTGCTTTTACTTTATAGGTTTTTTCAATATGGGGAATAAGTTCTTTAATAAAAAAGTCCTCATAATTTAAATTACCATCGGCCGCATTAATATAAAAACTTGTAAAGCCATCGGGCGTTACAATAATCATGGGTGGAATTTTACCTGTTTTAATGGCATCATCCGCTAAGCGGTTTACTTCCCCAAACTGAATCCAGCCATCATCGGCATCGCCATAACCATGTAATAAATAAGTCACAGGATAGGCGCGCTCACTTGTATAATAGTCGCTAGGTAAGAAAATTGAATAATGTACTTCTTTATTTAGGATGGCGCTTTTTATAACTTGTTTTTCTTTTACAAACCCTTGCGCAAAACTGCCTATGAGAAAAGTGAAAACGAATAGCAGTATTAATTGTATTTTTTTCATATTATTTTAATTTATTAAAAAACTGCATTATTGAAATTACCGAATTGTTTAAATCTAGATTTAATAAGTGTCATCATTTATTTCTAACCAGTAGCCATCGGGGTCTTGTAACCAAATTTGATGAATGCCATCAGGGCGGGTAGTAATTGCATTTTTGTTACCACTTACATCTTCAAAAGGCAAATTGGCCGCTCTTAATTTTGTGATAAAGGTATTAAAGTCAGGCTCTGTGTAACAAGTATGCTGATTTTTATAATATTCTTTTTTTTGAGTTGAGCCTTGGATTACATGCAATTGACTGTGTTCACCAGTTTTAAACCAAAGGTGTTGACCGTCATGAAACGGTTCTGGAATAGATTCAAGGCCAATAATTTTACTATAGAAATTACCTGTTTTTTCCATATCCATTACAAAAATGGCTGTATGGTTAATATGAACTTTTGTATTTTTTTCTTGCGCAATTAATTGTAGCGAAACCATTATTAAAAATGGCAGCAATATTTTTTTCATAAGGCCTTATTTTTAAGCCTAAGATACAAAAAACAAAGTGCTGATAAAAGAATGTTTTAGAAACTAGTTTTTACGCTTAAGGGGCTTATCAAACATATCTAATTTATCTTGAATAGGATTGTCAGAAATGGCATTGGCTTGCAGTTTATTAGCCCTTGAAACTGGTATAGCACTGCCAATGGCATTAGACTTGTAGGCAACAGGGCCAATGATACTGAGTGCTTTATTTAAGTAGGTTTCTGTGGGGTCGCCTAATAATTTATAAGGTAAAATATCATCTGCTATTGCGTAGTCTGGTAAAAAACCATTCACTGTACCATAATCAGATTGGTCCAGTGAATTTAATATTTTAAAGGTGATAGGTTGTAAACCATAGTTCCATCTTTTGGCATTATCGGTAATAGTGAAAGAACCCACATTTTTTCCATAGGTATGATCACCAATTAAAATGACACTCATAAATGGCTTTAAATTATTAATAATAAGTTCACTAGCTGAAGCAGTGCCAGTAGAAGTTAAAACAAAAACTCTATTTAAGGAACCAATATTATTAGCCTCCATTTTAAAATTGGTGACAAGGGCTGCTGCTCCATATTGTTTTATTACTTCCTTAGTATAGGCATCGTTATACAGTCTTTTATTCATCACCTTATCTACTTTGCTTGCCAAGTCATTCACCATTAAGTTGGTTAATAAATCTGAATTGGTAACATAGCCACCTCCATTATAACGAAGGTCAATCACTAGTTCGTTGACTCCTTTTGCTTTAAACCTGCCAAATACCGCTCTTAAGCTATCATCAAAACTTGTTAAGAATTGTAAGTAAGCAAAATAACCCACTTTCTTTCCTGCCCAATTAATAACCGTGTCTTGTAAAATAGGATTGGTTTGTAACTCGGTTTTAGTAACGGTTACAGTTTTGCCTGTACTGCTAAATACTTTATTATTATAAGCCCCTAAGCCTAATTTTAAAGTTTGATTTTGTAAGACTGAATTATAATTAGAGGAAGTAATAGTTTGGTCATCCACGGATAAAATAATATCTCCTCTTTTTAATCCATTTTTTTCAGCAGGGCTTCCTTTTAAAACATAGGCTATTACTAAGGCCACATTTACTTGTGTATTGTCGGTATAAAAAGCACTCACCCGAATACCTAAAACAGTATTAATACCATTTAATTGGTTTATTAAATTGGCGGAACTACTGTCTATCCAAGAAAAGCGATCGGTGGTTTTATAATCATATAAAATACTATAAAAATAATCCATAGGATTACTACTGGTATTTGTTTTGGCAATTACTGGCATTTTATCGCTCCATAAATAATAGGCTGTCATACTTTCATGAATCCAGGTATTAACGTCCGCATTCGTATTTTTTTGTATAGCTGTATTATCTTGGGACGGAATATCAGGCAAGTTGGTAACCGATTTATTACAAGCCATTATACCCATAATTAAAATACCTATTAGTAATTTTCTTAATTGCATACTATTATGTTTTACTTTTTAAAATTAAGAAATTTATATGGAACTAGGTTCTAATTAACTTAATTTTGTGAACTATAGAAATGATGCTAAACAACCAAGAAATACAAGTAAACAAAGAATGAAAAAAATACAATACACTTTACTGCTTTTAAACGTCTTTTTTTCAGCGAATGCACAAAAAACAAACAGCTATTCTAAGTCTATCAATGAATGGCATAAAGCGCGCATAGCCGATTTAAAAACACCTGCGGGTTGGTTAAATTTAGAAGGTTTATACTGGTTACATAAGGGAACAAATAGTTTAGGAAAAAAAGAAGGTAGTGATTGTAGGTATAATAATGCCGCATTCCCTGATGAATTAGGTTCCTTTATTTATGAAGGCGATTCTGTACTTTGGATGAATAGCGCCAACAATACTATTAAAGTGAATGGAGTATTAGTAAATGGAGTAAAACCTATAAAAGTATTTTATAAAGAAGAGCAAGCTATTACAATGTCATGGTCTCATTATACTTGGGCCATTATAAAAAGAGAAGATAAAATAGGGATTAGGTTTAGAAATTTAGAGGCCAAGACTTTAGTGCATTTTAAAGACATAGATCGATTCCCTATTGATTCAAACTGGCGTGTAAAGGCCACCATGGTGGCGCCTTCTCAAAATTTATTAATGATTACCAATGTACTTGGTCAAACTACCGCCACCAAAACAGCAGGCAAATTATTGTTTACCATTAATAATAAAGAATACTCATTAGATGTAATTGACGAAGGAGGGCCTAAATTTTTTATTGTATTTGCCGACGAAACCGCTGGTAAAACCACTTATGGTGCAGGTCGTTTTATTGAAATTAATAAACCCGATGCTTTAGGTAATACTGAAATCGATTTTAATATTGCTTATAATCCTCCTTGTGCCTTTACTGCATTTGCAACCTGCCCCTTACCTCCGCCACAGAATAGATTAAAACTAGCCATCACAGCAGGTGAAAAAAATTATGGTAATCACTAATGGGTCCTTTACCTTTGAAATAGATGAATCAAAATAAAACCATAACACCCACCATTGCCATAGTAGGCCTGGGTTATGTTGGCTTACCATTAGCGCTTGCTTTTGCTAAGCAGTATACTGTTATTGGTTTTGATATTAATGAAGCAAGGGTAATTGATTTAGAAAATGCTAAGGACCATACTTTAGAATGTACAGAAGCTGAAATTAAAAACGCAACAGATTTAGAATTTACCAGTTCAATTAGTTCTATTAAAGAGGCTACTATATTTATTGTAACGGTGCCTACGCCGATTGATGCCGATAAGCGCCCCAACTTAAAACCATTATTAGAAGCCAGTGCAATGATAGGTTCGGTTTTAAAAAAAGGAGATATCGTTATTTATGAAAGCACCGTGTACCCTGGTTGCACTGAAGAAGATTGCGCGCCTGTTTTAGAAAAACAAAGTGGTTTAGTATTTAATAAAGATTTTTATTGTGGGTATTCTCCAGAAAGAATTAACCCGGGCGATAAAGTACATACACTTACTACTATTAAAAAATTAACAGCAGGCTCTACGCCAGATATAGCGAATAAGGTAGATGCACTTTATGCAAGTATAATTACCGCAGGCACTTTTAAAGTGTCTAGTATAAAAGTGGCAGAGGCTGCTAAGTCTATTGAAAATGCACAACGCGATATTAATATTTCTTTTGTCAATGAGCTAGCACTCATATTTGATAGAATGGGTATTGACACCCATGAGGTATTAGAAGCAGCTGCTACAAAATGGAATTTTTTACCCTTTAAGCCAGGCTTAGTGGGTGGACATTGTATTGGAGTAGATCCTTATTATTTAGCGCATAAGGCCACCAGTTTAGGATATCATCCCCAGGTTATTTTATCGGGAAGAAATGTGAATGATCAAATGGGAACCTTTGTGACTGAAAAATTAATTCAATTATTAACTGCGAGTGGCCTTCCTGTTAAAGGCGCTAAGGCATTAATACTGGGTGTAAGCTTTAAAGAGAACTGCCCTGATATCAGAAATTCAAAAGCCTTCGAAATACATGCTCAGCTTGGAGCAGCAGGCATGGAGGTGGATGCTTTTGACCCTTATGCCAATGCAATAGAAGTGAAGCAAAAACATGCTATTGATTTAGTGAATGCCTTGGGAAAATATGATGCAATAGTGCTAGTAGTTGCGCATGATTTTTTCAAGTCATTAGATTATGCAAGCTTGAAGCGTTCTGATAAAACTATCATTTACGATACCAAGGCCTTCTTAGATAGAAGCATTGTAACAGCAAGATTATAATACTTGCTCTTGATTACTATTTATTTAAATAACTACTGCACTATTGAGAATGTATTAACAGCCTACTGAGGATGATAAGTACGCTTCGCATTTTTTAGTACTTCGTTTTTATCTAAGGTCATTTTCTTTACTTGCTGCGCTTGATACATGGCACGTTGGTCGGCATAATGTGTGTCTCCTTTATTAGAACTTGCTCCAAAAGTATTCACTGATTCAATAAGAGGTAAACTACCATCTTTAGGAAAGCGAACAAATTCAATATAGGCATCCCCACTATTCATTTTTCTTTGAGCTAGACCATAGGGTTCTGTTTGCACTGCTGCAAGTACATCGGGCATACCGCCTTGTGGCCAGTTCTCATCACCTCTTACTAGTCTTTGCATTTCACCTAAACTTACATCTAGTCTATTATAATTTTTCATTAAAAAATCATAAATATATTGATAGGTGGCAACTGCCTCTTGCATCGTTAATTTATCATTTTTTCTTCCCTCCATTAATTTAGGTATTTCATAATAAGCTAAATTATAAATAAGTGCCCCATTGCTTTCAGGGTTGGTATTGTGGTCCCATGTTTTTAAAGTTTTAATAAGTGGTGCAAGTGTTGGATATTTATTTTCATCTACTAAAAACATGGTATCTGCTGTAAAGCCATAAGGGAATAAAATAGTAGAAGGTAATTGACGATCAAATTTGATGCGCTTTAAATCGGCGTAGGAAATTTTTTCTAGTGGGTCTATTAAATCTTTGGCACGACGGCTTCTATTATCGTGGTATAATTCATAGCCATCTTTAGGATCAAAATTTTTAGGATCTAAATTTTCACTTTCTGCAGTGGCTAAAAAAGGAGAATGGTTCATATTAATTAAATACCCACTTTTAGGATTGGTATATTGAGGAAACTCGTTTAAGGGTTTAAACTTTGTCCAAAGGGTAGCCCTTGTATTGCCCGGCACCGTTGAGTTCCAGTGGTAGCTGGTATCTGCATTACGATAAGGCATTTTTCCACTAGAGATATAAAATATGGTATCGCGTTTATCGGCATACATAATATTAAACATAGCTAAATGGTTCTGCGCCACCGCAGTTTTAAATTCAGTAAAATTAGTAGCCCTATTCATTGCATACCATTGTTGCAAAGCACCTGCATCCATAAGGGCAGGTAAACGCATTGAAAAATATTTACCTTCTGGGGTTACAGCAGTAGGTCCGTAGATAGAAGTATAGGCTGTTTTATAAATAGGAAAAGGAATGCCTTTAATACTTAATTTAATTTTTCTTTTTTCAAGCGCAAGCCACTCGCCATCCACTTTATATTGTCCTTTATGTGCTTTATTGGTTTCTAATTGGTAGATATCTATTTTATCTTGAAAGTTAACGGTATGTGCCCATGCTAAATTGGGCGTGGTGCCATGAAAAATTAAGGGAGCACCTGGAAATAAACCTCCTAAAATATTCCAACCTTCTTCACTTTGTAAATGTGCTTCATAAAAAGCAGTGGCGCCTTCAATGGGTTGATGGGCGTTAATCACCAACATATTTTCACCCGTTGAAGATTTACTTGAATGCACTGCAATGGTATTAGAACCTTCTCCTGTCATACCTGCTAGATGAGCAATAGAACCATTGAGTATTTTAGGTAAGGACTTATCTACTCCACAAAAAACAGCTACTGAAAAAACGGTAGAGGCTAAATAATCTTCAACACTTATAGGAAATACATTTTTATTTAAAACTTTATCAGGATGCGCTTTAGCAAAAGCTTCCAAGCCTGCTAAATAACCTTTCACCAGCAAAATAAATTTAGGGTCTAAACTATTTATTTGTTCCAGCACAATAGACTTTGTATTTAATAAGCCAAATACATAATCAACGGGCGCGCCTTTAGCACCTAAATAAGTAGCTAGTTTTCCTTTACCTGTTAAAATAAGGGTTTGAATGGTGGTAAAATCGTCTTCAGCATGTGCCCAAGCCAGGCCATAGGCTACTTCAGGGTCGGTGGGTGCAAAAATATGCGGTACTCCATAAGTATCTCTAGCAATAGTAATTTTATCCGTACGAATAAGGGGCTCATTACTTGATTGAGCAATAGCGAATTGTTGTAATAAAATACAAAGAGATAATAATAGAATACGCATGGATAAGTTTATTTAGGCTTAATTATAATTTGACCGATGTAATTTATAGAAAATATCTGCTAAATAACACTTTTTCAGCTTAGACTTAAGCTACTTATTCATGATCATGCTTTAAAGTACTACCTATTAGCATACTTCTGAAGCTATGCTTGATAAAATACTTAATTTATAAAACCAAATTTCTTTTTTTCTCTTTTGCTTAATTCCTCGGTTATGATTTCTATAGATCTTACAGATTCATACTTCTGATTTTCAATTAACATTGTTGAATTTGCATTTTCGTTTAAATAGAAGTTAGTGGACATGGTATTGTAAACATCCGTAGCTTTTTCTGCCCTTATTTTTTCTTCATCTAAATAAACTACTGAAAAAAGTATTCTGTAATTTTCAGATTCCTTATTAAATACAGCGATAGCTTGTCCTGGAATTACAAAGTCTCCATTTTGAACCAAGCAATTAATGGGGGATAAAATAGTATAATATCCCAATGTGCCATCCTTGTGTTCGATATATATTTTATTTCGATTGTCGGTGAAAACAGTATTTCCGCCCTCGCCTTGTTTTAGTTCATCATTAATATTGTATACATACCCAGCCCTAGTGGCACAAATAGTATCTCCAAGAGTGTAGCTAAATGCTTGTGAATAATAGCTTGCTTCAGATTTTTGACCTAAAATAATTCTCAATTCCTCTACCTTTGACACTTTTGTTGTTTTGCCAATACTAATGGGTAATAAGTAATGTGTGAAATTAGAAGGTGGTTTTCGATAGGCCATGCCTGCATAATAAGAATAAGTATAACCTAATGAACGTGAACCTGCATTTTTGTCTGGGGTTAGTTTTGTGACTTGTACTTTTCCTGTACCAATACTATTTATATAGGGATTCGAAATACCGGTATTTAAAAATCCAGTTAGACTTGTAAAATTTACTTTAACAGTATATCTGGTGGATGCTAGGTTATTTGCATTAAGCGTAATAGAGCCATCAGCATTATTTTCTGTTTCTAGCGTAATTAAATTTGACTGAGAATTTGTTGGCGTAATAAAAATTACAGTTGCCAGTAGGGTAATTATTTTTTTCATAATTAAAATTATGATTTTCTATATAATTTATAGTTAAAATAGTTTAAGATTTTGCTATCTAAAACAGTAGAAAACATTCTAAATTATATTTTAAAAGTTCATTATCGAGTATAAATGTTAAGGCAGCTTTTATTTAATATTAAAATTGCAGAAACTAAATAATTAATTTCATCTAAATTTGTAATAGTTTATCACTAAAACAAATACAATGATTGAGTCTAAAAGGTTTGGTTCCAAGAAAGCGTTAATTGATATAGATGAAACTATCTGCTTTTACACAGATAAAAGAGTATATGAGTTGGCCGAGCCTAATTTTGAAAATGTGGCTAAAATTAATAAACTATACGATGAGGGCTGGCATATTACTTATTGGACTGGCAGGGGAGAAAGCTCAAAGCGAGACTTAAGAGGCCTTACTTTAGAACAGCTTAATAAATGGGGCTGCAAGTTTCATGACTTAATAACAGGCTACGACCCTAATGGAGGCCCCACTAAACCTAACTTCGATTTAGTGATAGATGATAAGGCTAAGAGGATAGAGGAGCTTTAATAGCTTGCTTATTTTTTTTTGCAAAGGGTAAATAGAAAACAAAGAAATGTACTAAGGCAACAGCTTCTAATACTAAAATATAATAAGGCCATTCTCCTATTACAAAAGGATTATTTACTGCTGGCTTGGCCGATAAATACATATAATTTGCACCCACTGTATAATTTATAATACCTACACCAATGGCTACTAATTGCGTGTAGCCTAATACCCATAACCAAGATTTTGGTCGGGGTACAAAGTTGAAATGAACAATCATGTATATAATAACTAATAGCAAACCTCCGTGGTCAATAAAGTAGGCATAAAAATTATAACCTTCCATACCTACTGTAAATTCTGGGGTGAGTAAAGCATGTATGCCACCGGCTAAGCCCCAGTAGTAAAGGCATTCGGCCAACCATTGCCTATAATTAATGAGTGTGACTATGCATAAAAAATAACTAATACTACATAAATGAAAAGGTAAGCTTTGTTGTAAGTTCCAGTACCCTGTTGAATAAACGTAATAATTTTCTATGATATAACTAATAGCAAAGAACAAGGCAATAAAATTACCGTAGGTTTTAGGTTGAATTTTTTTAAAATGCAAGGGTATTCTTACTACAATAGTAATGATAAGAATAACTATAATAATGCATTGCCACCAAAAAAGGGAGAAGGTTTCAATAAAAGCAACAGGATGAATTTTCCCCATTATACTCATTAAAAAATTATAAGTTGCGAATCCAAATATTTCTATAACTAATAGGATTGCCATCATCGCCATGGTCTTGTAACATTAATGGTAATTTAGCAGCATGTTTTTTATATACTGGTTTCATTACCCAGTCGGTAGGTCCTAAAATAGTTACATTGTTTTGTATAAGTACTCCATTATGCATAACCGTTACACGTGCTGGGCTTTCTAAATCGCCGTTCTCTTTAAATACTGGTGCTGTAAAAACAATATCATAAGCCTGCCACTCACCTGGTTTACGACTTGCATTCACTAATGGAACATGTTGCTTATAGACAGCACCTGCTTGACCATTGGAATAAGTAGAATTATTATAAGAATCTAATACTTGAATTTCATATTTACCCATTATATACACACCGCTATTGCCTCTTGCTTGACCACTGCCTTTTACCTCGGCAGGTTCTCTAAACTCAAGATGTAATTGACAGTTTCCAAAAGCTTCTTTAGTAATTAAATCACCTGCGCCTTTAATATCGGTAACTGCCCCATCTGCATCAATTTTCCATCCTGCAGCACTACCATCTTTTTTTTGAAAAGCGCCTAGGCCATTTCCATTATATAAAATAGTGGCGTCAGAAGGCGCGTCTGTATTGCTTACACCTGGTGTCACTAAGGGTAGATTTACCCATACTTCCAATAAGCCAGCAAGGCTATCTATATTTATTTTCTTTTGGGCTGATGCAAATTGGGTGCATGCTAATATGCAGGCTAGTAGAAGTAATTGTTTTTTCATAAACTGGTTTTAAAGTAAGCAATCGTTACTATGAATATAATAAAAAAAACATTCTCAATGGAAACAAATGGTATGAAATGACTAGAAATTCTCAGTTAAATCATGCTATACTATCCTATGCCATGCTATACTAGGCAAATGTTAAATTTTATTGCCAGCATTACCTTTAATAAGGCCGCGACAGTTCGAAGAACCGCAATTGCAATTAAAAGGTTCCATGGTTTCATCTAAGAAGCTACCATAATCTAAGGTAAGCTCTTCTCCTTTTTGAACAGCTCTATTAATAACTACATTTAAGCCAATATAACTACAATTGGCATCGCAGTGATGGTTTTGAGGAGACCATTCTTCGGGTTGTAAGTCCCATAATATATATACATCCTTACTTATAGGATAGGCGTATCTTCTGAAATTTAATTTTTCTCTTTCGTCCCAATTTTCATCTACAAATTTTTTGGTCACAATACGTTGCGCTTTTTCTTCGCCTTGAAATAAAATACTGTCTTTTGGTAAATCCCATTTGGCGTACATACCATAACCAGCAATAGCATTGCCTTTAATTTTATACACTTTTTCTTTTCTTCTATAACGCGCCATGCCTTCAATAATAATTCTTTCTAAGAACCCACGCTGGCCTGCCCCATCGTGTAGTAAAATATAATCTGCAGAACCTTCATAGCCTTGCGCATAAAACACAGAACAAGTAAAATTTATTTCAAGAAAAAATAGCTCTCCTTTATCATTCATTCTAAAATCCATTCTTCCATAACCCACACCATTAAAAGACATAAAAACTTGCTCGGCAATACTTTTTAATCTACTAGCTAAACTAGCATCGCTTACTGGAATATTCGCAGTAGGATGCAGCTCAGAAGTTTTTAAAGCGTAGGTTTTAAAACTAAAGCCTTCGGGGAAAATATATTCAACGGGTACAAAGCTGGTACAAGTTTTTCCATCTGCATTAGCTGACACTAAAACGGTGAATTCACGGCCATCGATATATTCTTCTACTAAGGCAGCACCAAATTCTGCTAATATGCTTTGTACCTTGGTCACTAAATCGGCGGTATTATTGGCTTTGGAAGCATTGTCCACGCCTAGGCTATCGCCCGCTTTGGCAGGTTTTACAAATAATGGGAATTGTAAATTACCTGGAAGCTCCGCTATATCGGCTTCTGACTCTATATGTATATGGGCCGGTGTTTTCACCTCTTCGCAGAAGGCCAAATACTTCATAATGGTTTTTGGGGGGTCATATAAATTGGTATTAGGTCCTGTATAGGGTAGTCCCAATAAATCCAAACTCATAATGACATCTATAGAAGGCACTTTCCATTCTAAATAACCTTCACATAAATTAATATAGATGTCGTAATTTTTTTCTTTGAGTTCTTTTAATTGTTGATAGGTAGTAAGCTTGTTTAAAAAAACATGATCAATATGCGCTTCGGGCATAATAGAAGAAAGATCTCTTTTAGGATCATAGTATTGATAATCAACTTCTGAAGTGGAGTAGTCTGGTTGTAGAACACAAATTTTTAAATTTGTAAAACTTGCTGGATTATTAATAGTGGGGAGGGGGCGCATAATTTTATTTTTTTCTTCTAACAAATGCGTCATTAATAATATGCACCACTAATTCAGTAAAACTTTGATTGGCATAACGCAAAATGGCACCAATAGAGGTATAATTTTCATCTTCACTAATGCCACACTGCGCATTTACTTCTAATACATAGGCTTCGCCTGTTTTATTATCTATGCGCACATCTACTCTTGTATAACCCGTTCCATTACAAGCCACATAGGCATCCCATGAAACTTTTTGAACTGCTATTTGAATAGATTCATCTCCTAATTGGTATTGATAAAAATTTTCATCTTCTGGCATAGGGCTTTCTTCTTCATAAATTTCCCATAATCTATCAAAGGATAGAAACTTTTCTTTTGCTGGAAGGGAGGCATGAAAGACTCTTTCTACCGGAGGGTATATCTTTGCATATTCAGGATGGGTATGGCTTCCCACTATCATTACTGTGTATTCAGGTCCTTCCACAAAAGACTCTGCTATAATACCGTCTGAAGATAAATTCCAACCTCTGTATCCTTTAAACATTTTAGCTAATTGGGTTTTCAAGGCACGTTCTGTTTCTACTACATTTTCAATGCCCACCCCTAAACTTCCACCAGAGACAGCAGGTTTTACAATTAAAGGACTTCCTAATTTTTCAATAATTTCTTTCGCATTAATATTATTATCTCTAATGGCTTCCCATTTCGGTGTAGCAACGCCTGCTTCATCAAAAGCTTTTTTCATAGGAATTTTAGAAGTAGTGATATCGTAGAAATAATCATTGGCACCTGTATATACTAATTGTTTTGCGTCTAATGCTTTAATAACAGAAACACCAGGGGCGCCATTAATTTCATCGCCATCACATAAATTTAATACTACAGGAAAATGAATTCCTTTTTCTCTCTCATGTGCAATTTCTTGCACAATCATCTTATAATTTTCTAAAGTTACGGGCTGCCATTTCCAAGGAAGATCTAGTTGTTCAAATACGCGCGTATATTCTTCTATGCTTTGACTAAAATCATAATAGTATGCTAAGTTCGGATCTGGATTATCCAAGCTTGGGGCCAAGACCCACACTTTCAAATGTCCTACTGGAACAAAAGGGTAAAATAAATTACGAAAGGTTGTCAACGCAGTTTTAAAGGGTTAGTATAAGTTAGTATAATATTCAATGAAGTTATAAAATATATAATACTAACAAATTATTATAGCCATTAATTTCATAACTACTATAGCCTATAAATACATACTACTTCATGCTCATTTCGAAAATACTTCAATGGGATAAATTACAATGCATTTAAAAGCCATTTATATATTATAGATGGCTGTATATCAGTATGTTATGAAAAATTAATTTAATTGCCAATACATTAAAAAGTAATAAAGATGCAAACTCAAGTAATCATTTGTGATAAACAAATTGTGTATGCAATGGGCTCTAGCTTGCTTATTAAAGACAATCCACAGTTATTGGGCTATCATATCATCAAAAGTATAGAGGAGTTAACTGGTTATATTGCCTATGATAAAACCAAACAGGTCCTACCCATGGTCTTAGTGGTTGATAGTGCTATGTTTCATTTTGGAGATCCATCTACTATGCATCAAATTAAAGAGATTAAAACTAGAATGGGTGTGATGGTGGTCTTTAATGAACAAGACGAAGCTCATTTGTATCAATTAATAGATAATGGCATATCAGTGATAGTGGCGCGTAATGTTTCCAAGCAAGAATGGTCCAAAGCACTTGAAATGGCCAGGCTTCAAAAAATATACTT
>JBAXWU010000032.1:0-16620 GCA_037128235.1 Chitinophagia bacterium
TAGATATGACATCGATTCCTGCACAAACTAAAGTAGCTATTAACCAGGGCTTATTTATGGGACAGAAGGGGGAGGTAGTGAAAACGAGTAAAAAAACGGTTTATGTGAAATTAGAAAGTATTAATATGATGATGATTGTTGAGTTTAAGGCTTCCGAAGTTTCGCTACAATAAATTTCTTAATACTAATTAACTATATTAATTACGCTGTAATTATTTACTATAGTTATCTCTTTACACTAAAGTCCAGTCAATTATTTGGTTACTCCACTCAGCACGATAAGGTGTTTCTATTTTAATATAGTTATCGGTGTATCCTTCTAACATTGTCATTGCTTCATTTTCTTTGTTCACTTTAGGCGACTCAAATAAAACTTTTCTGGTAGCGCCTCTTTGGCTTTCAGTAAAGTATTGTAATTTTTGATAAGATAAATTTCTAAGTATTTTATTTCTTTCATGACGCTCCTGCATAGGCACAATGGGCTTAATAGTGAGTGCTTTTGTAGCGGCTCTTTCTGAATAAGTAAACACATGCAAATAAGCAATGTCTAATGCATGAATAAATGCAAGACTTTCTTTAAAATAGTCTTCTGTTTCTCCAGGAGAGCCTACAATAACATCCACGCCAATACAAGCATGGGGCATTAATTTTTTAATAAAGTCGACACGCTCTTGGTATAAATCGCGGGTATATCTTCTTTGCATTAATTTTAATACCGCATCGGATCCGCTTTGTAATGGAATGTGAAAATGAGGCATGATGCGTTTACTATTAGAAACAAACTCAATAATTTCATTGGTGAGTAAATTCGGCTCAATAGAGGAGATACGGTACCTAGGCATGTTGGTATCCTGCTCTAAGGCTTTGAGTAAATCAAAGAAATTTTCGTTATGTTTTTTTCCACCTTCTTCACTTTTTCCAAAGTCACCTAAATTAATACCCGTTAAAACAATTTCTTTTACACCCTTGCTTGCAAGTGCTTGTGCATCTGCAACCACATTTTCAATACGGTCGCTTCTACTTTTACCGCGGGCCATGGGAATGGTACAAAAAGTGCAACTGTAATCACAGCCATCCTGCACTTTTAAAAAAGTACGGGTTCTATCATTAACGGAATAAGAACTTTTAAAATCGGTAACGGTATCAATATCGCAACTACATATTTTAGTCGCATCGCCCTTAGTCAAATTGGCTAAATGGGGAACCAGGTTGAATTTTTCAGAAGCGCCTAGTACTAGATCCACTCCTGGAATTTCAGCTATTTCCTTGGGCTTTAATTGTGCATAACATCCCGTAATGACCACAAAGCTTTCTGGGGCCAATCTTTGAATTCTTCTCACCAATTGACGGCATTCCTTATCTGCATTTTCGGTAACAGAACAGGTATTGATCACATAAATATCGGCCTTCTCTGTAAAGGCCTTTTTTTCGAAGCCTTCCTTTTCTAATTGTCTAGAAAGGGTGGAAGTCTCTGAAAAATTGAGTTTACAGCCTAAAGTATGAAAAGCGACCGATTGGTTTTTCTGCATGAGGGCTCAAAGATAAAAAACCTAGGGGGAACGGGGAAATCTTAAAATATACTTAAAGCAACCATTATGGGCCTATTAATTTCCCATTTTGGCTAGTTTCAATTAAGTTTGCAACTAATAAAACGCTAAAAATGGACTTTAAGAAAATTAATAATTGGACGGGTTGGATAGTTACTTTAATTGCATGCACAGTGTATGTTATGACAATTGAGGCAACAGGTAGTTTTTGGGACTGCGGAGAGTTTATAAGCAGTGCCTATAAATTACAAATTCCGCATCCTCCGGGAGCGCCTATGTTTGTTTTATTAGGCCGTGTATTTATTATCCTTTTTGGAGATAACCCTTTAACAGCAGCGAAGGCAGTCAATACCATGAGTGCAATAGCAAGTGGATTAACCGTTTTATTTTTATTTTGGACCATTACGCATTTTGCCAAAAGAATGGTGGAAACGAGCAAAGAAGTGGCTTTAACCACTCAGCAAATTATTTTAATCATGGGTGCTGGTATAGTAGGTGCCTTGGGATATACCTTTAGTGATACCGCTTGGTATAGTGCAGTAGAAGGGGAAGTATATGCGCTTAGTTCATTTTTCACCGCCTTGGTTTTTTGGGCCATTTTAAAATGGGAACATAAAGCAGATGAACCTGGTGCCGACAAATGGATCATTTTTATTTTCTATATCATGGGTGTATCTATTGGAGTGCATCTATTGAACTTATTAACCATTCCTGCCATTGTAATGGTGTATTATTTCAGACAATATAAGCCAAGTCTAAAGGGGGGTCTTCTGGCATTTTTAATTGGAATTATTATTACAGGTTTTATACAAGTAGTTTTAATTCAATATACTATTAAGTGGGCAGGTGCCTTTGACGTGAATTTTGTAAACTCAATGGGCCTTCCTTTCTTTACTGGTTTTATTTTCTTCTTTGTTTTAGTAGCCGTTATTTTAGCCCTAGGTATCCGATATGCAAATAAAAAAGGTTTTTACTTTTTAAAACTAGGCATCTGGTGTACCACTTTTTTCTTATTAGGCTATACAAGTTATTTAACAACCATGGTGCGTTCTAATGCAGATCCTTCGGTGGATATGTACAATGTCGATAATCCTGTTACCTTAATGGGGTATTTAGGAAGAGAGCAGTATGGTGATTGGCCTATTTTATTTGGACCAGACTATGTAGACAAAGTAGAGAATGTAGAAAATGGAGATCAATATGTGAAAGCAAAAACTACTTATGAGATTGCTGGTAAAAACTATAAAAGAGATTGGGCATCTGCGCCTTCAGCACATTTATTCCCAAGAATGTGGGACTCCGAAAATGACAGAGGTCAGATGGATAGCTTTAAAGCCTTTGCGGGCGTGGAAGACGGAACGCCTCCCACCTTAAGAGATAATATCAAGTACTTTACTAATTACCAATTTGGGTTTATGTATCTGCGTTATTTCCTATGGAATTTTGCAGGTAAGCAAAACGATTTACAAGGTTTTGGAAATGTAAGAGATGGTAATTTTAGTACAGGTATCTCTTTTATTGATAATTTCTTATTCGGCGATCAATCTAAATTGCCAGATTCCATTAAGAATAATAATAAGGCCCACAACTCATTATTTATGTTGCCTTTTATTTTAGGTATACTTGGATTTATTTTTCAATATCAAAAAAATAAAAAAGATTTTATAGTCACAGGACTTCTTTTCTTCTTTACCGGTATTGCCATTGTCATTTATTTGAATCAACAAAGCTTGCAGCCACGTGAGCGTGATTATGCTTATGTAGGATCTTTCTATGCATTTGCTATTTGGATAGGATTAGGTGTATTACAAGTAGCCGTTTGGTTACAGAAATTCTTAACCAAAAAAATAGCGGCTATTGCGGCCACGGTTATTTCCTTTTTAGCAGTGCCGGCATTAATGGCGCAACAAGAATGGGATGACCATGATAGAAGTCAAAAAACATTACCACGCGATTTAGCACGTAATTATTTAGAAAGTTGTCCTCCGAATGCCATCTTGTTTTCTTTTGGTGATAATGATACCTACCCTTTATGGTATGCACAAGAGGTAGAAGGCATTAGACCTGACGTGCGTGTGGTGGTAAATAGTTTATTAGGCTCTGATTGGTATATGAAAGAGCTTAGATATAAAGTAAACAAGAGTGAAAAATTTGATCTCATCTTTACAGAAGAACAAGTATCGGGTAGTAAGTTAAATGTAGCTTATTACAATGCTGTACCTGGTTTTGGGGACGCTACTTACCATGATTTAGATTCTGTATTTAGAAATGTGATTGCGGATCCTTCAGGAAAGTTTCAAGCTTCTACCCAAGAAGGTCCAGTGAATATATTTCCTACTCATAAGTTTAAAGTACCCGTTAATAAGGCCAATGCATTGGCATCAGGTATTGCAAAACCTACCGATAACATAGTAGATGAATTATTGATTGACTTTAATCCTAATAGACAATACTTACTTAAAAATGAAATGGCTATTTATGCCATTATTGCTACTTCACAATTTAAAAGACCTATTTGCTTTACTTCTACTCAGGAGTTAAAAGAAATGGGCTTAGATAAATATGTGCGTCAAACAGGCATGTCTTATCAATTGGTTCCGTCTATTGGACAAACTATTGATGCCGATATTTCTTATAAAAACATTATGACGAAGTTCACTTTTGGCAATGCTAAAAATCCGAATGTTTATTATGATGAAGAAAATCGTAGACATTTAAATTCTATTCGTTTAACGGTTGCACAAATAGCGCAGGCTTTAGTGAGCGAAGGTAAATTAGATAGTGCCAGACAAATTATTAGAAAATTAGATAGCGAGACAAGCGAAAAGAGTTTCCCTTATGGTATGACTTCCAATAGAGGTAATCAACATAACTATTTCTCTTATATATTTTTACAATCTTGTTATGCTGCTGGAGAAATGAATGTTGCTAAGAAGGTATCTAGCTCGGTGCTTAAGGACTTACAACAAGAAATTGCTTATTTTAAATCACTGGGTGATCCCATGTCTGAAGATCAGTTTATGCAAAATCTTGAAAATGCTTATCAAAATAAACCTAATAGCTTAGCCAATAAGCAAATAGTATTTGTACAAGACGCCTTAACTACTTATCAACTTATTGCAGCTATCAAAAAAATGGATCAGGACTTTGCTGTAAAAAAATAATACAAAACATTAGTAATTTTGAATATTGCTATAGCCTAAAAATAAAAAAGGTCCCAAATTTTGGGACCTTTTTTATAGAGTAAGTTTTTTTAAGTAAACTCTTTTCATAAGTATTTTAAAGTAATCTGCTTATAAAATAGTTAATAGGGTGGCCACCACTTTATCAATTTCTGCTTCTGTATTATGTTTAGAGAATGAAAAACGAACAGTAACCTCATTACTTCCTTTGTGTAGTGCATGAATTACATGAGAACCGGTTTGTGCGCCACTTGAGCAGGCGCTGCCACCACTAGCGCAAATATGTTGAATGTCTAAATTAAATAAAATCATTTCTGTTCTTTCAGACTTAGGGAAATTAACGCTAAGGGTAGTGTAAAGGCTTTTGCCAAAAGGGTCGCCATTAAAACTCACCCCAGGTAGTTTGTTCACCAGTTCATCGTGCATGTACTTTTTTAAATCAGCAATGGTAGCACTGTCTTTCTCAAAATTTTCAGTAGCTATTTCTAAAGCTTTTGCTAAGCCAACAATGCCATATAAATTTTCAGTACCCGCGCGCATATTTCTTTCTTGTGCACCACCATGTAATAAAGGGTTAATCTTTATATTTTCACTAATGTATAATATGCCTACTCCTTTAGGGCCATGGAATTTATGTCCTGCACCTGTTATAAAATCTACGGGGGTATTGGCTAAGTCAAAAGGGAAATGACCTACTGTCTGCACTGTATCGCTATGAAAATAGGCATTATACTTTTTACAAATGCCACCTACTTCCATAAGGTCAATCATATTGCCAATTTCATTATTGGCATGCATAATACTTACAATGGTTTTTTCATTCGATGTGGCAAGTAGCTCTTCTAAATGGGCGGTATCTATATGTCCGTTGGGAAGAATAGTGACCAGGCTAAGCTTTGCATTATATTTTTTAGCCAAATGGTTGACTGTATGAAGGGTAGCATGGTGTTCGATAGCAGAGCTGACAATATGTTTGCAGTCCAAGTTTTCCATGGCTGCATGTAAAACTGTGTTGCTGCTTTCAGTGCCCCCACTTGTAAAAAATATTTCAGCAGGACGGGCGCCTAAAATTTTAGCCACTTGCTTTCTGGCTTGTTCAATGGCCATTCTTGTCTCACGCCCATAACTATATATAGAAGAAGGGTTACCAAATTTCTCGGTCATATAAGGCATCATGGCTTCTAAGACCAAGGGGTCTAAGGAAGTAGTAGCTGCATTATCTAAATAAATTCTTTCCATGTATCTATAAATAACTAGTCTATAATGTAGTTTCTAAACTTTTTCTAAGTTAGTTAATTGTTCCAATAATTGAAATAATCTCGTCCGCTAATTTATCAGCAGCTACCTGTGAGGGGGCTTCTGTATAAATACGAATAATAGGCTCTGTATTACTAGACCTTAGATGTACCCATTCGTTTTCAAAATCAATTTTAAAGCCATCTTCTTTATTAATAGGGAAGGCGGCAAATTTTGTAGCTAGCACCTCAAATATTTTACTAAGTGAAATAGAGGCGTCTAGATCCATTTTTTTCTTACTCATAAAATAAGCAGGATAACTGGCTCTTAGAGCAGAAGCGCTCATTTTTGTTTTTGCTAAATGCGTTAAAAATAAAGCAATGCCAATAAGGGCGTCTCTTCCATAATGTAAATCAGGTACAATGATACCGCCATTACCTTCGCCTCCTATAACGGCTTTTTCATTTTTCATTTTGTTCACCACATTCACTTCACCTACAGCGCTTGCAAAATAACTACAGCCATATTTTTCAGTGACATCTCTTAAAGCACGGGTAGAAGATAAATTACTAACAGTAGCTCCTTTTTTATTTTGTAAAATATAATCGGCCACGGCTACCAGTGTATATTCTTCACCAAATAATTCTCCATTTTCACTTACAAAGCATAAGCGGTCTACATCGGGGTCTACAGCAATACCTATACTTGCTTTTTTAGAAAGCACTGTATCACAAAGTGCTGTAAGGTTTTCTTTTAAAGGCTCTGGGTTATGCGCAAAATTGCCATGCATATCGCCATTCAAAATAGTTATATCATTTACGCCAATGGCTTTTAATAAGGCAGGTACTGTAAAGGCACCAGAACTATTAATAGCGTCCACTACCACAGAGAAATTTGCTGCTTTTATTGCGTTGATATCAATTAATGGATAAGCTACAATGGCTTGAATATGTTTTTCAAGACTATCATTGTTGCTAATTATTTTTCCTAAATTGTCGATGCTTGCATAATTAAAATCTTCGTTAGCGGCTAAGGTTAAAATAGTTTTTCCTTCTTCACCACTTACAAACTCTCCTTTTTCATTTAATAATTTTAAAGCATTCCACTGTTTAGGGTTATGGCTAGCTGTTAAAATAATACCACCATCCGCTTTTTCAAAAACAACCGCCATTTCAACGGTGGGCGTGGTGCTTAATCCCAAATGTATTACATCAATGCCTAAGGCCAAAAGGCTTTGTTCTACCAAAACTTCTACCATTTCCCCGCTTATTCTTCCGTCTCTACCCACCACCACTTTTTTCTTGCCAGGTGCTTTATGTAGCAGCCAGCTGCCATAGGCAGAGGCAAACTTAACTATATCGATAGGAGTAAGGTTATCATTGGGTTTACCCCCAATGGTGCCCCTAAATCCTGAAATACTTTTAATAAGTGCCATAGCTGCTCTTTTTACTTTAAAAATTGGTTCTGCAAATTTACTTTATTTTTTTACACTTCCTTGTATCTTTATGGCATGATACCAGACATTTGGACCTCTTTAGAGAAGGCAGATATAGCTTTATTTAAGCTTATCAATGGTCAATGGACGATGCCCTACTTTGATGTATTGATGCCTTGGATGCGTACTTCTGAGCACTGGTTCCTCTTTTACCTGGCGCTAGTAGGCTATATATTTTACCGCTGGGGTTGGAAGGCTTGGAAATGGCTATTAGCAGTTGCCATCACAATTGCACTGACGGACCAAGTAAGTAGTTTTATTTTTAAACCTATTATTCATCGTTTAAGACCCTGTGCCGACCCTTCCATGCTAACGCAAGTAAAGTTATTAATTCCTGCCTGTCCTAGTAGTTTTAGTTTTACCTCTTCTCATGCGGCTAATCATTTTAGTTTGGCCATCTTTATATTTATGACTTTACAACCACTGTTTAAAAAATATACCTATTTGTTTTTTATATGGGCAGGTCTTATTTCTTATGCGCAAATTTATGTAGGAGTGCATTATCCTTTAGATATATTGGCAGGAACCTTCATTGGACTATTAATGGGGTATATAGGCGCCATTGTTTATTCGAAATGGATGTCGGTTCCCAATAAACATTCATTACAATAATTTTCATTATAATAATTAGTACAAGTCTTAAAAATTAAACTGGGTCGTATTTTTAGGATAGATGAGTTCGTAACTTTTTCGATTGCCTTTTGCATTTACATGAAAAATATTTATTTGCTGGTCGTTGATGCCAAATAAAACCTCGCAAAAAACATTGAGTTGATTTAGCTGTTTTATATTTTTTATTTCAAAATAGGTCCAAGTACTTTCTTTTTGTATTTCAAATCCAACATATTCCAAATTTGTTTTAGCGCCATTTACAGACAATCTTAATTTTTTGGTTAAATAAGCTTTAAGGAGTGCATCTGCTTTAATTTTTTGATTTACCTGTGATAAGTCAATGGTGGTTTTGGTATCGGCAGCAATCATTTTTTCAATGTCGCTAGTAAAGCAGCGCACACTAATTTCAATGGTGGCCTCTTTTTCATTATGATTAATATCAATTACGGATACGAAAAAAGGGTGCAGTAAAGTAAACATTGCAGTAAAAAGGGTATTCCATCCAACTAAAAGCATATAAGTTTATTTGTATCTTACAAATGTCTTGATTAATTTACCATTTTAAAAATTTTCATTAAATGAATGATATATTTATTTTTGCGCATCTTGGATTTAGGCATATCATAGATATCAATGGGTCTGATCATATGTTGTTTATACTAGCCCTGGTGATCAGATATTTGAGTTCAGATTGGAAAAAGATACTCATTTTAGTGACTGCATTTACCATTGGCCATTCTATTACCTTGGCATTAAGTACTTTAGATTGGATTTCTTTCCCCATGCATTTGATTGAACTACTTATCCCCATTACCATTTTATTGACAGCTATTTCAAACCTTTTTGTAAAAGATTTTAGTTTTTCTTCCAAGTATCATATTATATATTATTTCGCTTTGTTTTTTGGCCTCATTCATGGTTTGGGTTTTAGTAATTATCTGAAAAGCTTACTCGGTAAGGAGGAAAATATTATAATTCCTCTATTTTCATTCAATATAGGGCTGGAACTAGGTCAGCTATTGATTGTGGGCTGTATTTTAGTTTTTTCTTTTATCTTCATAAATTACCTCAAAATAAACCGAAAATCGTATATTCGAATTGGATCTATTATTACCATTGGACTTTCTTTAATGATGATAATAGATCGTATCAAACCTTTTTTAAATAAATAGATTTTATGCAAATCAAAAAATTAGTTTCTTTAAGTTTTATTTTCTTAATAAGCCTGACTTGTTTATTGGCTCAAGACATTCACAACAATCCAACCTCTAATCATGGTAATAAGTTTGAACAGTTGGGTACCATCTTAGCCACCCCTAACGAGTACCGAACTGCAAGTGGTGCTCCAGGCCCTAAGTATTGGCAACAAAGAGCAGACTATGATATCAAGGCTACTTTGGATGAAAAAAAATTAATGCTATCTGGTGCTGAAACAGTTACTTACTATAACAATTCACCCGATGTACTTACCTATTTATGGTTGCAATTAGATGAAAATGAACATAGCACCGTTAACAATGCAGGCTTCCCGAGTGAAACTCGTTTAGGACGTGGGGTAACCACTGCCACTATTGATAAATTAATAGAACAAAAAACCGATAACGGTCTTGGTCATATCATATCCTCTTTAACAGATGCGATGGGGGCGAAATTAAAATATACTATTAATGGTACCATGATGCGTATTGAAACGCCTACACCTTTAAAGCCTGGTCAAAAAATTATTTTTAAAATAAATTGGACTTATAAAATTACAGATAGATTGACCGTTGCCGGTAGAGGCGGTTATGAATATTTCCCAGAGGACGGCAACTATTTATTTACCATGACACAATGGTATCCTCGTTTATGTGTGTACTCCGATTTCCAAGGATGGCAAAATCATCAATTTACAGGCCGTGGAGAATTTGCCTTAGTTTTTGGTAATTATAAAGTGGCTATCACCGTTCCAGGTGACCACGTGGTAATGGCTACTGGTCAAGCACAAAATTATCCAGCCGTTCTTTCTGCAGCACAGTTGGCTAGATGGAATAAAGCGCAAACTGCAAATGAGCCAGTGGAAGTGGTTACTTTAGAAGAAGCAAAAAATGCAGAAAAAAATAAAGCTACTACACAAAAGACATGGGTTTTTAATGCTGAGAATGTACGTGACTTTGCTTTTGGAAGCAGTCGTAAATTTATATGGGATGCGATGGCTGCGAATGTAGAAGGTAAAAAAGTAATGTGCATGAGTGCATATGGTAAAGAAGCTTATGGTTTATACCGTAAGTTCTCCACGAAGGCTGTTGCGCATACTATTAAGTCTTATTCAAAGTTTAGTATTGCATATCCTTACCCTGTAGCACAAAGTATTGAAGCTGCTAATGGAATGGAGTATCCTATGATATGTTTTAATTATGGACGTACCGAAAAAGATGGTACTTATACAGAAGCTACTAAAAATGGAATGCTAGGTGTGGTAATTCATGAAGTAGGGCATAACTTCTTCCCCATGATTGTTAATAGCGACGAGCGTCAATGGTCATGGATGGATGAGGGATTAAATTCTTTCGTAGAATACTTAACGGAGGAATTATACGATAATAAATTTCCTACAAGAGGAGGTCCAGCCTGGACCATTGCAGATTACATGCGCTTACCTAAGGATCAATTGGAACCTATTATGACCAATAGTGAAAATATTATTCAGTTTGGACCGAATGCTTATACAAAACCTGCAACCGCTTTAAATATTTTAAGAGAAACGGTTATGGGCCGTGCGTTATTTGATTATTCTTTTAAAGAATATGCACGTCGTTGGGCTTTTAAACATCCCACCCCTGCCGATTTATTTAGAACCATGGAAGATGCAAGTGCTGTAGATTTAGATTGGTATTGGAGAGGATGGTTTTATGGTATTGACCCTGTAGATATTGCCATAGATACTGTGAGACATGCTGTGTATGATCCCAATTCTACAGCTGCACCAGCAATGGGTGGTCGTGGTGGTAGAAATATGTCAGGTAGTAATGGACCAAGAGGCATAGATAAACCTATACTACCTGGTTTTGATGATATTTCAAAAGTTAGAAATAGAGCCGATAAGTCCATTGTATTTTTAACAGATGCCGATACAAGTTTGCGTGATTTTTATTGGAGATATGATAGAGGATTAGAAGCCTATGATTCTGTAACAAAACAACCAGCAATGAGTTATGGTGCGATGGAGCCATTGACAGATGCAGAAAAAGCAAAATATGCTGATGTTAATTTATATGAAATTACTTTTTTAAATAAAGGTGGATTAGTCATGCCAATTATTGTTGAGTTTACATTTGAAGACGGTAGCAAAGAATTAAAAAAGTTATCTGCTCAAATTTGGAGACATAATGAAAATAAAGTGGTAAGTACTTTTTTAACCAATAAAAAAGCAGTCTCTATTCAATTAGATCCAATGCGTGAAACAGCCGATATTAATGAGAACAATAATAGCTGGCCCAAAGTAGCGGCGCCTTCTAATTTTTCATTATTCAAAATGAAAGGTATGGGTCGTGGTCAATCGATGGGTTTATCACCTATGCAAAATGCGCAAAGTAAAAAATAAGAAACTAGATACTACTAATTAACGGTAGATATAAAAAAGGCGCTCCAGAAAATGGTAGCGCCTTTTTTTATTGATGAGCCGAAGCTTTATAATATTTCCATTTTTCAATCACTGCTTGCATATCGGAAGGCAGCGGGCTGTCGAAACTAATTTTCTTTTCAGTGGTAGGGTGAATGAAGCCAAGGGTTTGTGCATGTAAAGCACATCTTGGGCAGGCTTCAAAACAATTGTCTACAAACTGCTTATACTTTGTATAAATGGTACCTTTTAAAATTCTATCGCCACCATATTCAAAATCGTTGAATAGTGTATGGCCAATATGCTTCATGTGTACTCTAATTTGATGTGTTCTTCCTGTCTCCAAAATACAAGACACTAGGGTTACATAATTATAACGCTCAATTACTTTATAGTGTGTAATGGCATGCTTTCCAATTTCTTCATCGGGATAAGCATCAAACATTTTTCTATTCGACTTATGACGTGCAATATTAGCCACAATGGTTCCTTCTTCTTGTTCCATATCTCCCCAAACAACGGCTACATATTTTCTTTCTACAGTATGGTTAAAAAATTGTTTAGCCAAATGACTAGCCGCTTCTGGTGTTTTAGCAAGTACAATTAAACCTGTGGTATTTTTATCAATGCGATGCACTAGTCCAAAACGGGGAAGTACTTCTTCATTTAAATCGGGGTTTTGGGAAAGTAAATGATGCGCTACACCGTTAAGTAATGTGCCCGTATAATTTCCAATACCCGGATGCACCACCATATTGGAAGGCTTGTTAATTACCATGACAGCTTCATCTTCATAGACAATATCTAAGTTCATGGCCTCGGGTTTGAGGTCGGTGTATTCTGGATTGATAATACTTAAATACACCACTTCGTCACCGGGTCTTGTCTTGTAATTGCTCTTTACAACTTTGCCATTCACGGTTAAAAAACCTCCGTCAATGCCGTTCTGTAATTTATTTCTGGTAATACCTTCAATTCTTGCTTGCACCCATTTATCAATACGCATAGGGGCTTGTCCTTTATCAACCGTAAAGGAAACTTTTTCATAAAGGGACTCACTATTTTCTTCGGCGATGGGCTCTAATTCTTCTGACATGATGCAAAAGTAGGATATTGCTGCTTAGTTTGTAACTTTGCTTTATGCGTCAAAAAGTTTTTTTCGAGGATATGGGTATTCGTTCCTATCAGCCCAGTTGGGATTACCAGGAGGCTTTATTGCTAAAAAATACGCAAATTAAGTGGGCAGCCAGGCAAAATGAGCAGGATGTAAAAACTACCCAGACAGAACATAGATTATTAATGGTGGAGCATAATCCCGTATTTACGCTGGGGAAAAGCGGTAAAAGAGAGCATGTTTTAGTATCTGAAGAGCAATTAAAAAATTTAGGTATTGAGTTTTTTCAAATCAATAGAGGAGGTGATGTGACTTATCATGGCTTGCAACAAATTGTAGGCTATCCCATTTTGGATTTAGATAAATTTAAAACCGATCTTGGTTGGTATTTAAGAAGTCTAGAACAAGTAATTATTGATGTCATTGCTGAATATGGATTAAAAGGGGAAAGAAGTGTTGGAGAAACAGGCGTTTGGTTAGAACCTAATGATCCGTTTTTGGCCAGAAAAATTTGTGCCATGGGTATTAAATGTAGCAGATGGATTACCATGCATGGCTTTGCCCTTAATGTAAATACCGATTTATCTCATTTTGAATTTATAGTGCCTTGTGGCATACAAGGAAAAACAGTTACTTCTTTAGAAAAAGAATTAGGGCATAAAGTGAATTACGAAGCGGTGAAAGAAAAAGTGAAAAAACATTTTCAATTAATATTCGATTGCGAACTAGTTTAATGGAAGAGTGCTGGTTTATCAAAACAGTATTAGTTGTGTAAACTACAATAGTTTTAAGGGTACGAGTTTTAATAAAGTAAAGTCCCTAAGGGCAAGGATCTATTGCCTTGTAGGCCTCCACTATGTATTACTAATAATTTAGTTCCTTCTTGGAAATAATTTTCTTTCATTAAATTTTCAACCGCGAATAATAGTTTACCTGTATACACGATATCAGTAGGTATTTTTTCTGAAGTCCAAAGCTGGTTCATAAAAGAAATGAGTGCTGGATTTGTTTTAGCATAACCACCTTGGTGAAAACTATGCAGTAAGGTAAATGGCTTATCGCTATTTGTTAATAATGATTTTATTTCTGCTTCAATACTATTTTCATTTTTTAAAATGGGAATACCTATTACTTTTTGGTTTGGTGCTGCCGCATTAATTAATCCAGCTAGCATCGTACCTGTACCTACTGACGCAATAATAGTGGTATAGTCTTTGCAGTACTCGTTTAAAATAGTAGCCGCTCCTTTAGCGCCCAGTGCACCATAACCACCTTCGTCAATATAATAAACGTTACTATCTATATTATTGGATACATTATCTATATTATTACCTATACTATTGCCTTTATTATTATCATCATTATTATTAACATTATTATTTCCTAGATTATTACTATTATTCGTTTTTAGTAAATCATTTTTTATTGCTTGAAAATGAGTTCTTCCAATAAATTCTAATTTCATTCCATAGGCTAGTGCTTCTTGTAAACTTGGTGTAATTATATCTTCCTTAGTAGCTCTGACATAGCCCACACTTTTTAAATTATTTTCTTTTGCAGCATAGGCCAAGGCTACTAAATGATTAGAATAGGGGCCGCCGAAACTGGCAATGGCAGAGGCTTTATGTTCTATGGCCTCTTCAATATAATACCTTAGCTTAAACCATTTATTGCCACTTACAATAGGGTGCAATTTATCTAATCTTAAAATACTAGATTCAATAGTTGGACTACTAAAGCTAGTAATAGGATCAATGGTTATGGGATCTAATGTAATGTTACCTTTCAATGTTTTTTTATTTAAGGGAAATCAGTTATTTTTACATGCTGAATTTGGATCAATATTTAGTAGTTCTCTACCCCAAAAATAGGACTTAATTACATTTTTAATTAATTGAAAATATATGGCACCCACATTAGTAATTTTAGCAGCAGGTATGGCTAGTAGGTATGGCAGTATGAAACAAACCGAGGGTTTTGGTCCAGCTGGAGAAACTATTATGGAGTATTCAATTTATGATGCCATTCGAGCAGGTTTTGGAAAAGTAGTATTTATAATTCGTGCCGATTTTGCAGAAGCCTTTAAGCAAGCTTTAGAACCAAAATTGAAAGGCAAAATAGAAATAGAATATGTATTTCAATCCTTAGATAAATTTACCGATGGTTATTCGGTAGCTGCAGATAGAGTGAAGCCTTGGGGTACAGCGCACGCTTTATTATGTTGCAAGGAAGTGGTAAAAGAAGCATTTGCTGTTATTAATGCCGATGATTATTATGGTAAAGAGGCATTTAAGCTAGCCCATACTTTTTTAACTAAAGAGTGCAACGAAAAAACAAATTGCATTCTAGGGTATGAACTATCTAATACTTTAAGTGAGAATGGTACAGTGAGTAGAGGGGTTTGTTCTATTGATGCAGAAGGGTATTTGAATCAAATTAACGAGCGCACTACTATTTATCGTAGACCAGATGGTCAAATCGTATTTGAAGAAAATAAGGTAGAAACGCCTTTGCAAGAAGATACAAGAGTAAGTATGAACTTTATGTGCTTTGGTCCTGGTTTCATTGACTTATGTGAAAAGGAATTTGACTTATTTTTAAAAGCCAAAGGGCAAGAATTAAAATCGGAGTTTTATATACCCTATGTCGCGGGCAGGTTCCATGAATTAGGCCTAGGAAAAGTAAAACTTATTCCAACGAATGCAAAATGGTTTGGAGTCACTTATAAAGAAGATGCACCGGGTGTGAAAGCAAGCATTAACGCACTAGTAGATAAAAAAGTATATCCTTCCAATTTATGGTAGGATATTGATAATAAGAAAGAGAGGGGGAGAAAACTAATTGTAAGACCTAATACTGTAGATGTAATTTTTCAAATTACTTATTTGATTTTTTCTATTATTTAAATTGGCTGTATTAGTTCTAGACAATTTAATTTTATTTATCTTTTTATTTTCGGTTTCATTTACAGACTCTATTAAATCAAATATTTTATTAGACTTTACAGCAAAGGCAACACCTTCAGCTTGTTTTTGTCTGGTATTAATAATGCCAATAATTTCTCCCTTGTCATTGAATAAAGGTGCGCCAGAATAGCCCGGGTTAGCACTTATTTGAATTTGGTAAGAATTGCTATCTCCATTATATCCTGTTTGTGCACTAAGGTATCCCTTGCCGTATACAATATCATTATCGTTTCTTGGGTAACCTAAAGTAAAAATTTCTTCTCCAAGGTCTGTCATTTTTTTACGAATAACGAAGGGGATATTTTTCGGAGCTTTAAAATCTTCATCATCTATTTTAAGTAAAGCAAGATCGGAATTTATATCGCTGTAAATAATATTGGCATGTAATTCTTGACCAAGATTATTTATAACAATGGCGCCATTACCTTTTAATACATGGGTATTGGTGATAATAAAACCCTTGGTATCAATTAAAAATCCAGAACCTCCGCTTAACATTTTTGCGTTTTCTGGTACTTTAGACTTTACTTCATTGATTAAATGCCCTTGTACTTGTTGGTTTTTCTTAATGACTTCAATGGCCTTACTTAATTGTAGTAATTGATTACCATTTAAACTTGGTGACAAAGACATCACTAATACAGTAGTCGTTAATGCAATGAAACCTGCCACAGAAGCAGCAATAGCAGTGACTCTTTTATATTTATTCCAAAGTTGGATGACCTTGGTTTTAGTACTAATAGTATCGTTGGTCATCCATTCACCTGCGGCCATTAATTTATTGAATGTCTGGCTAGTTAATTTAGCAAAGCTGCGTCTAATAGCATAAGACTGCATATGGTCCAAGAATAATTTATGCTCCACCAC
>JBAXWU010000033.1:0-16049 GCA_037128235.1 Chitinophagia bacterium
GAGCAGCGGTAGCTCGTCGGGCTCATAACCCGAAGGTCGGAGGTTCGATCCCTTCCCTCGCAACATCATCCCGCTCCCGATTCCTATCGAGAGCGGATTTTTTTTGTAGTAAGTTTGCATAGTAAAGGGGAGAATTAAAGGGTAAATCATCAATATAGAATGAAAGCAGGGTTTGTAAACATATTTGGAAGGCCAAATGCCGGTAAAAGTACTTTACTGAACGCCATTATGGGCGAGAAAATGGCTATTGTCTCCTCCAAGGTACAAACTACCCGTCACCGTATTAAGGCCTTTTTAAACAAGGAAAACGAGTATCAGATCATCTTCTCAGACACACCTGGTATCATCGACCCTAAGTATAAGCTGCACGAGAAAATGATGGGGGCCGTGAAGTCGGCATTGGAAGATGCCGATGTAGCTTTATTGATGGTGGATATGCGCGACGATATCAAGGAACTAGATGAATTATTTGCTTCTTTAAAGCTAAAAGTACCCTGTGTGGTGGTCTTAAATAAGTCCGATTTGGCAGTAGGCACTCAGGTAAAAGAAGCAGTTGCCTTTTTTAAAGAGAAGTCTTATTGTACTAAAACTATTTCAGTTAGTGCATTGAATAAGAGTGATATAGACAGGTTACTGAAACTTGTGATTGAAATGATTCCAGAAGGTGTTCCTTTCTATAGCGAGGACGATTTAAGCGATTTGCCTACTAAGTTCTTTGTAAGTGAATTAATTCGTGAGAAGATATACCAGCTCTTTGGAGAGGAGATTCCTTACCATACAGCAGTGCTGGTGAATTCATTTAAGCAACAGCCCTTATTAATTAAAATTCAGGCCGATATTATAGTGAACAGAGAAACCCAGAAAGCCATTATTATAGGAGAGAAAGGCAAGATGATTAAGGAAATTGGTACTTTAGCAAGAAAGGATATAGAGGATTTTATAGGCTCTAAAGTGTACTTGGAATTGTTTGTAAAAGTGAAGCCTAAGTGGAGAGACAATGAGACAAAATTAAAAGAATTTGGATACTAGTGAATTTAGTTATTAATATTTAATTAAAGTATTGATAATAAATAAATTAAAATAGTACAATTGAATATTAAATATACATTATTATGAGCTATACAGTGGCTATTGTTGGAAGGCCAAACGTAGGAAAAAGTACTTTGTTTAATCGTTTCTTAGAGGAGCGAAAAGCCATTGTGGACGATATTAGCGGTGTAACCAGAGACCGTCAATACGGTGTTACAGAATGGGCGGGTAAAACCTTTAACGTAATAGATACGGGTGGTTTTGTACCCGATTCTCGCGATATGTTTGAAACCGAAATTCGCAAGCAGGTAAAGATTGCTATTGAAGAGGCGAACTCTATCATTTTTATGGTAGATGCTGCTGTAGGTTTAACCGACTTAGACGCTTCTATGGCGGATATGCTAAGAAGAAGCACGAAGCCGGTTTATGTATGTGTCAATAAAGTAGATAATTCAACACGCGCCTTAGAAGGTACCGAGTTTTACGGAATGGGCTTTGAGCATAACTACTTTGTGAGCTCCATTTCAGGAAGCGGAACAGGTGAACTTTTAGATGCCGTTACCAACGATATCAAAACCAAGGAAGTAAGCAATGACGATGAAGAAATATTTGAAGGGGAAGAAGAAGTATTAGAGGTTCCAAAGATTGCCATTATGGGCCAGCCCAATGTAGGCAAGTCTAGTTTATTGAATGCCATGATTGGACAGGACAGAACCATTGTAAGTGATATTGCAGGTACTACACGCGATACTATTCATACGCATTATACCATGTTTCAAAAGGAATTTATTCTAATTGATACGGCAGGTATTAGACGTAAGAATAAGGAAAAAGACGACCTAGAGTTTTACTCTATCATCAGAGCCATTAAGGCCATGGACGAAGCCGATGTTTGTTTATTAGTCGTAGATGCCACCAAAGGCGTTACTGCTCAGGATTTAAGTATATTTAGCCTTGCGTCAAAGAAAGGTAAGGGTATCGTTGTTTTAATTAACAAATGGGATTTAATTGAAAAGGAAACCAATACGGCTAGAGACTACGAGAAAGTGGTAAAAGAAAAACTGGCTCCTTTTACAGATGTGCCTGTACTATTCATATCTGCAGTAGAAAAAACTAGAATATTTAAAGCTATTGAATTAGCCTTAGAGGTTTATGAGAATAAGCACCGTAAAGTGGCTACTTCTAAGCTAAACGATATTATGTTGAAGGCTATTCTTAAATACCAGGCCCCCGTTGTTAGAGGCCATGTGATTAAGATTAAGTTCGTATCCCAGTTACCTACAAGGGTGCCTAGCTTTGCCTTTTTTACCAATTTCCCAGATGATATTAAGGTTCCTTACCGTAACTACCTTGAAAATCAGTTGAGAGCAAACTTTAAGTTTACAGGGGTGCCCATTAGGGTCTATTTTAGGAAAAAGTAGAATTTAATCGGTTTAACAGTGGTAAGAAAAATTTAATGTTAAAATTTGGCAAAATTGAAGGGGATAGTTATCTTCGCTCACGTATTTTTACAAAACTTAAAAAACCAAAAAATGAAAAAAGTTATCGCAATTTTCGCTATCGCTGCACTAGCTGCTTGTGGTGGTGCTGCAACTGAAGCTAAAACTGACACTGCTGCTGCAACTGTTGACACAACAAAAGCTGCAACAATGGACACTACAGCTCCTGCTGCTGCAACTGATACTACAGTTAAAGCAAAGTAATTTCAGAAGTTTATAAATAACTTCTTGCAAGAAGGTCCTTCCCAATAATATTGGGGAGGATTTTTTATTTTAGGGATTTCTGCATCCATAGTCAATTATGTGTTTTTGGCATCAATATTGCCTAACAAGGGTATACCTTAGTATATCAATGGTAAATCAATGGTATGGCGAAGGTGGTATGTCATTTTGACTTTAATTTAAATTCTATTACTAGTGGATAAGACGTTTTTGTTTAAGGGGGAAGAAGATAATGAGTTTATACCTTTATTTTCATTTAATGAACAGGGGGAAGAAAATGAGCCTGAAATGGTGATTGATTCTCTATTACCCATTTTGCCTTTGCGAAATACGGTCCTGTTTCCAGGCGTAGTCATTCCTATTACGGTGGGAAGAGATAAAAGCATTCAAGCGGTGAAGGCTTCTTACAACAAGGATAAATTAATTGGAGTGGTTTCTCAGAAGGATGGCAATATTGAAGACCCTACACCAGCCGATTTATGTCAAATAGGTACTGTTGCAAAAATCATTAAAATGATTAAGATGCAAGACGGTGGCACCACCATTATTATACAAGGTAAGAAGCGATTTGAACTATTGGAGATGAAAGAAGAAGATCCTTTTTTTAAAGCCAGTGTAAAAATATTAGTAGAAGAAATAGTAGAAAAAGAAAATCAAAATTTTCAAGCCTACTTAGCTAACATAAAAGATTTAGCTACTCAAATTATCCAGTTGTCTCCTAATTTTCCATCGGAGGCGGCCATGATTTTAAAAAATATTGAAAGTCCTTTATTTCTTATCAATTTTGTAAGTAGCAATTTAAGTGTAGAGGTCAATGATAAACAAGCTTTATTAGAACAAAATAATATTACGCTTAGGGCAGAAAAATTAATTCAGTTTTTACAACAAGAATTACAATTCGTTGAATTAAAAAATAAGGTGGCTAATAAAACGCGCACCGAAATTGACAAGCAACAACGCGATTACTTTTTACAACAACAATTAAAAAGTATTAAGGATGAATTAGGTGGAGACCCTAATGAGCGTGAACTGGCGGAGATGAAAAAGAAGGCGGAAGGAAAGAAGTGGCCAGATGCTGCTAAAAAATTATTTCAAAATGGCTTGGAGAAATTGGAGCGTATGCATCCTAGCACGCCTGACTATTCAGTCGTGTATAATCATTTAGATTTATTATTAGACCTGCCTTGGGAAGAGTATACTGCAGATAACTACGATTTAAAGAATGCCAAAAAAGTATTAGACGCCGACCACTACGGTATGGGTAAAATAAAAAATAGAATACTAGAGTACTTGGCGGTGCTTAAAATTAAAGGCGATATGAAAAGCCCTATTTTATGTTTCTTAGGCCCTCCAGGTATTGGTAAAACATCTTTAGGAAAATCTATTGCACATGCCATTGGTAGAAAATACATAAGAGTAAGCCTTGGTGGTTTGCATGATGAAAGTGAAATTAGAGGACACCGTAAAACCTATATTGGCGCCATGCCGGGAAGAATTGTACAAAGCCTACGTAAGGTAAAGACATCTAATCCGGTAATGATATTGGATGAGATAGATAAGATAGGCAGTGACCATAGAGGCGACCCTTCATCTGCTTTACTAGAAGTACTGGATCCAGAACAGAACCATAGTTTTTATGATAACTACTTAGAATCGGAATATGATTTAAGTAAAACTTTATTTATTGCAACGGCCAATGATATTAGTCGTATTCAACCTGCCTTAAGAGACCGTTTAGAAATTATTGATTTAAGTGGTTATGCAGTAGAAGAAAAAATTGAAATTGCAAAAAGACATTTACTACCTAAGCAAAGACAAGCACATGGACTTGATAAAATAAATTTCAAAGTACTTGATAATGTTCTTGAGAAAGTCATTGAAGATTATACAAGAGAAAGTGGTGTGCGTGAACTAGACAGACAGCTTGCTTCTATTATGCGTTATCAGGCCAAGGAACTAGCCTATAAGCATAAAGTGAAGCCTACCGTCACCAAAACCGATTTACATAAGATATTAGGACAGGCAAGGTACAGTAATGAAATTTACAAAACAGTGAATATGCCAGGGGTGGCAGTGGGCTTGGCTTGGACTTATGTAGGAGGAGATATTTTATTTATAGAAGTATTACTTGCTGAAGGTAAAGGAGGTTTAAAGTTAACAGGTAACCTTGGTAATGTGATGAAAGAAAGTGTTGATACAGCCCTTACTTATTTACAAAGCAATGCCAAGAAAATTGGGGTTGACCCAACTTTGTTTACTACAAAGGCTATACATGTGCATGTACCTGAAGGCGCTGTGCCTAAGGATGGCCCTAGTGCTGGTATAACCATGCTCACCGCTCTTACTTCCGCCTTTACGGGTAGAAAAGTAAAACCTTATTTAGCCATGACGGGTGAAATTACCTTGCGTGGTCAAGTTTTACCTGTGGGAGGTATTAAAGAAAAAATATTAGCGGCTAAAAGAGCCGGTATGAAAGAGATTATACTTTGTTGGCAGAATGAAAAAGACATTAATGAAATTGACCACAGTTTTATTAAGGGGCTTCAGTTTCATTATGTAAAAAATATGCAGCAAGTGCTAGACTTAGCATTAGTTTAAATCCCTAGCTTTGTTCTATGAGAAGGGTGGTCCAACAATTAAGATATAGCGCATTCATTATTATTTTCATTACATTTTTTGTAAGTACCCTTCCTTTGCGTGCGCAGCAGTCTACTGCCAATGAGGTCTATCAATTTTTAACCTTACCCTATAGTGCTAAAGCCACTTCCTTAGGAGGTATTAATATTAGTCATCTTGGATCCGATTTGGGTTTAGCAATGTATAACCCTGCTTTATTAGACCCTTCTATGGATAAGACCCTTCATTTAAGTGTGAAATCTTATTTTTCAAATATTCAGCAGTACGATTTTAGTGGGGCAAATTATTTACCCAAAAAAAATTGGATTCTTGGTTGGGGTATTCATTATATGGGCTATGGTAATATTAAAATGACCGATGTATCGGGTAATGAAATGGGTAATTTTTTAGCCAATGATTATGTAGCACAAGTTTCAATGGCTACTTTATTTAGAAAAAATATAAACCTAGCAGCCACGCTTAAATTTATAAATTCCAATTATGGCGTTTATAAATCTACTGGGCTAGCCATGGATCTGTCCATGGTCTATACTTCTTCTAGTAATTTGCTGCGCGCCAGTATACTTGCTAATAATATAGGAGGACAGCTTTCCTCTTATACAGAAAAAGAAAGACTTCCTTTAAATATAATTATGGGGGTTTCAAAAAAATTAGAAAACGCACCTATTGAATTTTCTATAACCGCTCAAAGACTTTCTATTTGGAACAATACCTTTTACGACCCAGGTTTTTATAGTGGGGAAGGGTATAAGGCGCCTTCGGCTACCCAAGATATTTTCAATCATTTAATAATAGGTGCTGAAGCCAATCTAGGAGAGCAAGTAAGTCTTGATTTTGGTTATAATTTTATTCGACGCTTCGATTTAAATATTCAAAACCAACAAAATTGGTTCAATGGATTTAGTGCAGGACTAGGTTTAAAACTACCTCGAGTTACGATACAATATGGAAATGCTTTTTTCCAAAGAAATTTATACCACCACTTCTCTATTTTTTATTCCTTAAAAAATGAGCGTTAATTCTTTTTAGGAGGGAAGAGGGCTTTTGGTTTTGCCCCTTCTTTATTAGCCTTTGATTTTTTATTATCACTTGCTGGACTGCTTTTTACAGGTAGCATATTTTTAACAGGAACTATTTTTTCAGCATCAGGTATAGTATAATCCGATTCTGCTTTAATATCTTCTGTATTTTCTATTAAGTTCATATTTTCAAGTCCAGTACTATCTTTAGAAACAAAATCTACATTGAAGTCGTTAAGCATAGTAGAAGGCCTTTCAAAACTAGCATTGGGGTCTAAATTACATGCAGGGTCTGCGGCTACCTTACTCATAAAATAAGCCCAGATAGGTAAAGAAGCGTGTGCACCTTGTCCAAAATAATTATCTGAGAATCGAATATAACGGTCGTCGCATCCCACCCAAGCGCCTGCTAATAATTGAGGGGTATAGCCCATAAACCATAAGTCGCTATTATCATTGGTGGTTCCTGTTTTACCTGCAATAGATTGTGTAGGTACTGCATAGGAATACATACTTCTACCTGTTCCTTTCTGTATAACGCCCTGCATCATACTTACCACTGAATAAGCAGTGACATCGCTAATTACTTTTCTTCTTTGAGGAGAATAGCTTTCTAATACATTACCATTTTTGTCTTCAATTCTGTTTATAAAGAAGGGTTGTGCATTGTAACCTGCTCCTGGGAACATGGTGTAGGCTTGTACCATTTCAAATAATGAAATTTCAACAGCGCCTAATGCAATTGATGGATAGGGTTGTAAATCGGATTTGATATTACACTTCTTTAAATATTCTACAAACTGTTTAGCAGCTTCATTGCTCTTGCCATTAATTTGTTTCATGATATAAGCAGAAGAACAGTTTCTCGATTCTGCTAGTGCCTGTGCCATAGGGATGGATTGGCCTGTACAAGTTTTAGGTGTATTGGGCACCATGCCATAGCCATCAAAGTTTTGTTGTTGATCTTGTACAATGGTATTGGGTGTGAATCCCGCTTCTTCAATAGCTAAAGAATACAACAAAGGTTTAATAGTAGAACCTACTTGTCTTTTTGTATTAATATTAACATGATCGTATTTAAATGTTTTAAAGTCAACTCCACCTACCCATGCTTTTACTTCACCTGTGAAAGGGTCAACGGCTAAAAATCCGGTTTGTAAAGTTTGCTTATGATACTTTAAAGAATCATAAGGAGTCATGATGGTATCAATAAAACGGTTTTTATTCCAAGCAAAAATGCGCATGGGCAAGGGCTCGTTGAAAGTTTTTCTTATAGCATCCTCTTCCATATCCTCTTTCTTCAAATTCTTCCATCTGTCGGTTTGTTTTACCGCTAGTTCTAGCTGCGCGCTAAACTCTTTCCAAATAGTACCCGATTTAATATTAGCTTGTTGATTAAATTCTTTTTGCAAATAGGACATATGTTGGGCGACAGCTTGTTCTGCATACAATTGCATTCTAGGATTAATGGTGGTATAAATTTTTAAACCATCTCGGTATAAATCGTAGGCGTCGCCATTATTTTTTTTATGTTCTTTACACCATTTTTTCATGTACTCGCCTAAAGTCATTCTAAAGTAGGGGCCAAGGCCATTATTTTGGTCTAGCTTTTTAAAATTGGTGGCAATGGGTAAATTTCTAAGCTCGTTCGCTTGGTCTTGACTAATATATTTTTGTCCTGCCATTCTATTTAACACCAAGTTTCTTCTTTCTAAAGCCAACTTTGGATTTCTATTAGGGTTGTACTTGGTGGGTGCATTGATCATACCAATAAGCAAGGCAGCCTCTTCCACTGTTAAGCGGTCTGGTTCTTTTTGGAAAAAGGTTCTAGAGGCATTGCTTACACCAAATACATTTTCACTAAAAGGAACTGTATTTAAATAAAGGGTGATAATTTCTTGTTTGGTAAAATTGCGCTCTAGTTTAATAGCAATAATACTTTCTTTAATTTTTTGAATAACACGAAGAATTTTGTTTTTGGTACTCCAGTTATCGGTAAATAAATTCTTGGCTGTTTGCATGGTAATGGTAGAAGCGCCCCCTTGACTACCCAGAAAGGCAACCGCTCTTATAAGGCCTTCTCCATCTACTCCATAGTGGTCATAAAATCTTTTATCCTCAGTGGCTACTAATGCTTGAAGTAAGTAGGGGCTAATATCTCTATATTTAACGGAAATACGGTCCTCTAAATAAAACTTACCCATGGGTGTGCCGTCCTGCGCATATACCTGACTAGCTAATGAGGCCGTAGGGTTTTCAATATCATTTAAGTCGGGCATATCACCAATCCACCCGAAGTTCAACATTAAAATAAATAGTAGAAATATGCCTGCAGAAATAAAATAGTATTTCCAAAAAAGGCGCACCCAATTCTTAGGTTTTTTTGAATCTTGGCTCACAACTATTTTAATTAAGGTTTATAAATATTTTTAAACATATACTGCTGATATTGTTTTAAATCGGCTTCGTCTTTTATGAGCAGTATATTCGACTTGCTTAATAAGTAAATTTCGTATTGTTTGGAGGGTACAAAAGAAATGATTTCAGTACTTAACCTTGGTTTCACTTTATTCATATAAGTTTTAGCAACTTGGCTGTTTTCAAAAGGGCCAATCCAAACAATATAACTATTCTCATTAAACTGTATGTAAGTTACATTTAATTTTTCTTTTATAAATTCATCATTATTCAAATAGGTGAAGGCTGTTTGCATTTCCTTCACAAAAGCGGCACTCACTTTTTGAGTGGCGAAAGCAAAATAACACTGCTCGCTGCTATCATTGGTGAAGGCGGGTGGGGGGATAATGGGCGCAGCGGCCATTTGTTTAGTAGTATTAGTGCCAGTGGAACTGTTTGTGCTAGTGGAACTGTTAGTGCTAGTGGAGGTGGAACTGTTTGTGGAACTGCTAGTGCTAGTGTCCTTTAAATTAGGGGTATCCTTTTTATTGGACTTACTTGTATTTAAGAGTGTAGTCGTATCTAGTATTTCTTTGCTCAGGTTTAAATTACTTAAATAAGATTCTGTTTCTTTTCTATTCTTTAACTCTTCTAGGATATTTTTTGCCCTGTCTCTTATCTTTTCATTATTGTTTTGAAGTATAATAGAATCCAATAATACTGTTGCTGTACTATCCATTCCTTGTTGGGCATACATTTTTACTTGTATAAACTTAAAGGGTGTATACCATTTTGTTCTTCTTAAATCGGTGTTTAATTGTCCAGATAAAGCTGCTAAACTTTCCCAATTTCCAATTTGAGATAAGAAATAAGCTTCTTTATAATCATTCAGTACATCTGCTTCTTTTTTCTTTTTTAAGTTGCTATCTTTTTTCTTCGTAACATAAAAACCTTTTGGAAACTTATTGACTACTAAATTTATAATACTATCCGATTTTTCGTTTAAATTTTCATGTAGGTAATAACTTGCTAAATCCAACATAGCTCTTTCGGTAATGGCAGTATCAATATTATTGTTAATTACGCTAACATAAAGGGGATAGGCTTTTTCAAAATCGTTTAGTTCTACTAAAAAAGTTTGTGCATTGGTTAAGGCTGCTTTATTCCAATTTTGTTTAGATTTCATATAAGAACTGCCTTCTGTAATCATTTCATAGCCATTTCCGCTTTCATCCGCTTTTGAATTTCCTTTTCCCTCTTTGGATAAGCTCATTTTTTGTAAAGAGTCTTTATTTGCATTATTTTGAAATCCAGTACTTGATGCGTCCTGATTGACTAAGCTAACAGGCGCATTCATAAGGCTTGTTTTTCTTCTCCATCCATCTACATTGAGTCTTTGCCCCCATTTCTGTGTAAAGTTTTGTTCGCCTTGAACGATAGCAGATTTATTATCAAAGTAAAAATTGCTATTATCATTATTAATACTGCTGAGATTATTTCTAGTAGGTATTTCGATACCATAGTTAGTACTAGGAATTTTATCTAGAAAAATTTCTTTTAAAGATTCATTTTCAATTTTGGTTCTTTTTTGCCATAATTTAAAATAAGATTCTTGAGAAGAGTAGTTTAGTTGGTATATATATTGTAAGCTATCTTGCCCTTCTATAATTTTATTATTAAGACTTATACTACTTAGCCATTTTTTTCTAGCTTGAATAGTTTCGTAATTAGGGTTGGTTCTTAATACTGTATTTAAACTGTCGTAGGCTATTTTAGCCAATGCGTAATGGTTATTTGTGTAATTGATATTACCTAATAGCTCAAAAGCTTTTTGTTTTTGCTTTATGTTGGTTCTATTTTTCTTAATAGATTGAATTAGCCAATCATTGGCTTTAGCATAAGCATTATTTTGAATAGCTAATTTTGCCATTTCAAAATAAATGATATCGGCATAAGGTTTATACTTGTCTCTTTTAATCATTTTTTCAAGCGAGTAGGCGAGTTCTTCCCATGGGTTGTTTGCATTTTTAGCATCATAGCTTATCATACTAATTTTTGCATACACTCCAATGATGGGGTTCACTGCATATTGGTTGGCTTTTTTATACCATGGATAGGCTTTGTCCCATTTATCTGCTTTCTGCCACAATTGTCCTAATAAAAAATACCACCTGGTTTTAGCAGCATCATCGGGGGCATTGTTTATACCTTTTTCAAGGGCAGCAGCTGCTTTATCATACATCTCCATTAAATAATAACCATAGGCAAGCTGCTCATTTAAAAAAGGATATAATCTTTTAGGAAAAATCGCATCCGCCTCTAATAACTGCAGTAAGCTAATGCCCTCATTATACTCTTCTTTTTCAAAATAATTTCTAGCCTGCCATATCATACTTTCATTACGCACATTTAAGTTCTCAAAAAAGCGATTATTCTCAGCCGTGGCAATACTGAATTTTCCTTTGGTATTTCTTAAATTACTTCCAATGGGCAAATCCATTCCGTTTTCTTTATTGTCGAAAGAATAGTTTATAAATTGTAGGATACTACCGGCTGTATCAAAATCTTTATGAAATAAATAAGCCTTGGCTAATAGTAAATAAGCATCATCTACCCAATTGCTTCTTAAATCGTGTAATACAATATTGGCGTTACATCTATAAATGATGGAGTCGATACTATTTTTAGCTATGGTACTTAATTCGTAATCATAAAAACTAATTAAATTAGTATAGTCATCGATATATACATTTCTAGCTTTTAAAATATTTTCATTCAACTCTTCTTCTGCATTAAATAAAAAGTTAAATTGAGAAACTGTATTTTGATAAGCTCTACGGCCTAAAGTATATTTTGTATTAAGGAGACGTTCATAGGGAAGAGGCTTTTCAATTTCGAGAGGGGCTACTTTGCTCACTACTTTATTGGCTTGATCATTGGCAGCACCTTTTATTTTATTAACTTTATCTATAATAAAATTATTCACTTTTTTTTGATTGCTATCTAAAATAGCATTGGCTTTTTTGATAAGCTTACTATTGTTAATGTCTATTAACGACTTGGTAGTGTCAGCTTTTTGTTGCGGGCTATCTTGTATTTTTTTATTATTGCTTTGTGCATTTGCTTGTATGCAAAATTGGCTTAGGATGCAGATGGCCCAAAACCAATTCGTAGGAAATTTGTAGGGGGCTTTTGTAGGCTGCATAAATGGGTTAAAATGGCCTTAAAAATACATTTATTTCCTATTATTCTCTTAAAAAAATGGAATAGGTTGTATCTTTAACTAGCACATAGCATTATGCCAAAATTAGACATTAATAATACTTTTAAAAGGACAAGCAATACTTACCGATTGGTGGTTATGAATGACGACACTTTTGATGAAGTATTAGCATTTAGATTGTCTAGAAAGTCGGTTTATATTGGCTTTAGCATTATTTTTATTTTACTTGTTGGAATGACCATTGCCTTAATTGCATTTACCCCGCTTAAGTATTATATCCCAGGCTATGGCACTAAGGAAAGTAGAACGGCATTACAATTATTAAAAATTAGAACCGATTCCTTAGAGCAGTCCATTCATTTTAAAGAGCAATATCTAGAAGGCATCAAAAAAGTATTGTCCGAGGGAAATCCGAAGCAATTAGACACTTTGCCTTTGGTACTTCCAGAAAGCAAACAATCTTTTGATTAATGGCATCTCCCTATCCCCATAATAAAAATGCCGACAAAACTCCGGTTTTTAGTTTGGCTAGATATGCAGGCCTTGGGACACAAATTATAGCAGGGTTACTAATTACATTATTTGTAGGTAAGAAAATAGATACTTATTTTATTTGGCATAATAAAGCTGCCTGGATTTTACCCTCATTGTTTATTTTATTTACGCTGGTGATGGTAGTGAGAGATACACAACAAAAAAAATAGGTATAACATAATATAATTTAAATATCATCATCCTCATCATCACTATTCATTAAATATCCTTTATGTTTTTAAAACAGAATTTAACAGCCTTTTTTTTATTTATGATTGTCTTGGTGGCGGGTCAGACTATCTTATTCAACGACTTTTACGTACCGGTTAAAATTAATTTCGTATTAACAGTGAATATGATGTTGTTTGCAATGGTGTATTTAAATTATATAAGACTGCAAAGAGTAGATAAGACCAATCCCAACGCATTAATTCGATCGGTGATGCTGGGTACCCTGTTTAAATTAATTGTATTTGCAGGCGCTGCATTAACCTATGTAAAGCAAGCTAAAGAGCCAGTAGGATATCCTACTTTATTAACCAGTATGGCTTTGTATATGGCCTATACCTGGCTTGAGATTAAAGAGGCAGTAAGTAAAAAATAATTATCTATTCTTAATTCATTATTATTTTGGCAAAAATTGAACATCCTTTACTCGCTTTAAACACGTATTTGCCGGCGGGTGCTTTTGAGCCGGTGGTTCAATTAATTAATCATTACAAAGTTCATTTAACGGTCACTAGAGAAAGAAAATCGGTATTAGGCGATTACAGGCATGCCGTTCTAGGGGCCAATCATAAGATTACAGTGAATGGAAATTTAAATAAGTATGAATTTCTAATTACTTTATTACATGAGTTGGCACATTTACTTTGTTTTGAACAATATAGAAATAGGGTGGAGGCGCATGGGAAAGAATGGAAAACTATTTATGGGCAATTATTAGCACAGTTTATTCAGTTGCAAATTTTCCCAGATGATATCCGTGGAAGTTTGCAAAAAACTTTACTGAATCCCGCTGCTACGGCCAATGGGGAGACTGCCTTACTCTTAGTACTTCGTAGATACAATCCAATTAAAAAAGAAGGAGTGGTGACACTGGCGCATCTTGCAGATGGTGCCGTGTTTAAAGAAATTAAAGGCAGAGTTTTTAGAAAAATAAAACTTAGACGTAAGCGTATTGAATGTATTGAAATGGCTACTGGGAATATTTATTTATTCAGCGCCCTTACAGAAGTACAAATAGTGTAAAAAAAGTCTATAAAAAATCTATAAAACTAAAAACCCCCACGAAATTCGAGAGGGTTTTTTAAAATCTTTAGAGAGGTTTTAAAAATCATTAGAGTATAATTCAAAGCCCATAAATTCTTCAAATTTGGGCTGAAGAATTATAAAAACCTAAGCCACGGCCTGCTTTACCAAGGCTGCGGCCTCGCTTAATTGAATAGCAGACTGCACTTTCAATCCGCTTTCATCTATTAATTTCTTAGCTTCTACCGCATTGGTTCCTTGTAAACGAACAATGATAGGGATATTAATATTGCCTAATTTATTAAAGGCTTCTATCACACCCGCTGCAACACGGTCGCAACGAACAATACCTCCGAATATATTAATAAGAATAGCTTTTACATTAGGGTCTTTCATAATAATTCTGAAACCTGCTTCTACAGTGGCTGCGTTCGCGCTTCCACCTACGTCTAAGAAGTTAGCGGGCTCACCACCACTTAATTTAATCATATCCATAGTTGCCATAGCAAGTCCAGCACCATTTACCATACAACCTACATTACCATCTAATTTCACAAAGTTTAAATTGTATTCACCTGCTTCCACTTCAGTGGCATCTTCTTCAGAAACATCGCGCATAGCTAATAAATCCGGATGACGCATGAGGGCATTGTCATCCACATTCATTTTACAATCCACTGCAATTATTTTATCGTCAGAAGTTTTGAACAAAGGGTTAATTTCTAACATGCTGCAGTCTAAACCTACATAAGCATTGTATAAATTCGTTACAAATTTAACGCAGCTCTTTAAAGCCTCACCACTTAATCCTAAGTTGAATGCAATTTTTCTTGCTTGGAAAGCTTGTAATCCACCACTTGGATGTACCCACTCTTTAAATATTTTTTCTGGTGTATTATGTGCCACTTCTTCAATATCCATACCACCTTCTGTACTATACATTACTACATTCATACCTTTGGCACGATCTAATAAGATAGATAGGTAAAATTCTTTAGTAGGTTGAGGGCCCTCATAATATACGTCTTGTGCGACTAAAATTTTAGAAACTAATTTACCAGCAGGGCCAGTTTGAATAGTCACCAAAGTACCCCCTAAAATATTCTTTGCAAAGGTTTCAATATCCAAAGCAGATTTTCCAACGGCAACACCTCTTTGTTCAGTACCAACAATTTTTCCTTTACCACGACCACCTGCATGAATTTGTGCCTTCACTACCGCAAACTTGTTATTCGTTTCTGTGGCAATTTTATTGTAAGCTTCCACTGCGGCTTCTACTGTTTCAACAGCTACCCCTTCTTGAACGGGTACATTGTATTTTTTAAGCAATTCTTTAGCTTGGTATTCATGCAAATTCATAGTAGATAAAATTTTGGCGAAGATAACAGATTATAGGCATTCATGCAGCCTAAAAATATATTTTGTTGTTTAAACATTGAATTATATCTTTACATTTCTGAAATTATCAATAAGGATGTATTTTAGCAGAAGCAAATTTGCAATTAATTAAATAAAAATTCATATATGAAAAAAATCATGTTTTCTTTGGTAGTAATCGCAGCGTCGATTTCATTGTTTTCATTTGCGCCTAAGGCAAAAAATGCTGATGCAGTTACTTTTAAGGTTACTGCTCAAAAAAGTAAGGTAGACTTTACAGGTTCTAAAAAAAGTGATTACCATACTGGTTACTTCCCAATCAAATCTGGCGCCGTTCAAGTAAATGGCGGTAAGTTAATAGGAGGTAGTTTTGTTATTGATATTGCTGGTTTAAAAGTAACCGATGAAAGAGGTGGTGAGAAATTACAAGGTCACTTGTCTTCAGCCGATTTTTTTGATATTGCAAAACAAGGATTTGGTGAAGCTAGCTTTACCATTAATTCTATTGAATACACTAAAGCAGACAGAGCTACTATTAAAGGAGACCTAAACTTAAAAGGAATTAAAGCGCCAGTTACTTTTACTGCGGTTATTAGAAATGCAGATGACAAAGGTTTCTTTGCTGAAGCTTTTATGCCTTTCGATAGAACTCTTTTTGGTATCAACTATGGTATTGGAAATGTAGATGCTGAAGTTCAATTAGCTATTCATATTTACGCTACTAAGTAATTCGCTTCTAAGAATTATTTAATACTTTATTAAGATATAAAAAGCCCCCGAATTTCGGGGGCTTTTTAGTAATAATAATTTTTTAAAAAATATAAAAATTATTATTACTTATTCTAATTATTTTAAAAGCCC
>JBAXWU010000034.1:0-15806 GCA_037128235.1 Chitinophagia bacterium
TACTAAGCCAATAAAATATTCGTCTTTTAATAGAGGTAAATTTTGTACTTCATAATCTTCCATACATTGTAATACAAAGGAGGCAGTATCTTCCAAGCGAAGCATAGGAAAACCTTTTATAGCCATTTCATTTGCAATCATAAGATGAGTATTATTTAGGTAAGGAACCAAGAAATTTTTCTAAGAGGATATTAAACTCAGCAGGTACTTCCATCATGGGAGCATGCCCACATTTATCAATAAAATCTAACTGGCTATTTGGAATTAATTTTTTAAACTCTTCTGCCACAAAAGGAGGCGTGACAATATCATTCTTACCCCAAATTAATAAAGTAGGTTGCTGAATTTGATGTAAGTCTTCTGCTAAATTATGTCGAATGGCACTTTTTGCTAAAGAAAGAATTTTAATGACTTTAAGTCTATTTTTGGTGATCTCAAAAACTTCATCCACTAAAGCTGGAGTGGCAACGGCAGGATCATAAAAAGTTTGAGCAGTTTTGTTTTTGATATATTCGTAATCGCCTCTTCTAGGATAACTATCGCCCATTGCATTTTCAAACAAACCACTACTGCCTGTTAAAATAAGCGACTTCACTCTTTCAGGATGCTTCAAAATATATACCAGGGCTACATGCCCTCCTAAAGAATTGCCCAATAAATGAATATGGGTATAATTTTTATATTCAATAAAGGCGGCAACATGTTTTTCTAAACCTGATACAGTGGTATGTAAAATATCTAAATCAAATAAAGGAAGTATGGGCACCACTACCTTATGAGTATGTCTAAATTTTTCAATGAGGTCAGTAAAGTTACTAAGGGCGCCGAAAAGTCCATGACAAAGCATTAAGGTTTCCCCTTCTCCTACTTCTAGGTATTCAAATTTTCCGTCTTTTATAATCTCGTATTCCATAGTTTTTGCTAATGGGCTAAAGATAGTTAATTCGTTTTAAAAAAGGTGCATCTTGGGCCTTCGCTTATTTTGTTATTATTAGATTAATAACAATTCATTAACTTACTCAAAATCAATGAATTATTTGAATTTTGGCCCTATTTGAAGGGGTTAGAAAAAGTGGTAAAAGTACTTTTAATGGATGGAATCCATATGGAGGCTTTTTCCATACAATAAGGCCACCATTTTTGAAGATAAGTATAAGTGTAAGTGTCTTTCATCTCAACAACTTGTACCACCCCTAATACTTGTAAAAAATAGACAACAGCACTAAGCATTGTAAAATAAATAAAGCCATATAAAATAATTCCTAATAATTTATTCAACCAGCCTAATAATAACCATTCTGCAGTTTGTTGCAATATTCCGGAAATAAATTTTAATATAATTAATACTAAAATTAAAATAACTAAAAATGAAATGAAGGGTAACCAGTGAGAAGCAATCTTGGTATGTTCTTTTAATAAATTAGCCACCCACCCTGCAAATTGAAAAGCTAGAATTAATCCAATCATTAAGGAGAAAAAAGAAATGATTGCTTTAATGAATCCATTTCTATAGCCTTGTAAAAGGGCAATGATTAAAATAGTTCCTGTGAGTATATCTAACCACATAGCATTAGGCGCTTAATAAAGTTTTGGCAATAGCAGAAATGACTTTACCATCTGCTTGACCTGCTAATTGTTTAGTAGCCATGCCCATCACCTTACCTAGGTCCCCAGGCCCAGCTGCACCCACTTGCGTAATAATGGCTTGCACAGCGGCTTTCACATCTTCTTCATTCATTTGTGCAGGTAAAAACTTTTCTATCACCGCAATTTCTTCCGATTCTTTGGTAGCCAAGTCTGGTCTATTTTGTTGTTCAAATATGGCTAAAGAATCCTTGCGTTGTTTTACTAATTTTTGTAATAATTTTAATTCTGTTTCTGCAGCAATAGCCCCACCAGCACCAGGTTCTGTTTTTGCTTTTATAATTTCTGCTTTAATAGCTCTTAATCCTCTTAACAAAGCTTCATCTTTGTTTTTCATGGCGTCTTTCATCAAAGACATCACATCGGTTTCTAAAGACATAGTATAATTAATTTATTATAGTTTATTATTATTCGATTATTTATTATTTTCTGAAAGTTGACTAGCTCTAAATTTAGTATAAAAAGTTTTAGCAAATTCTTTAAATTCGTTTGCTAATTTTTCATCTTGCGTGGCTCTTAAATAGGCATCGCTCATGCCCATTAAATTTTGATAAAAGAAATCGGCCATTTCATCCACCATCATGTCCTTGGTCCATAGGTCAATACGAAGTGCGGTTTTATCGGTGGGATCCCAAAAAGTAAGCATCATAGCGCGTGCTTCCTGTGCTTCTGTAGCTGTACTATCGGAGGCAGACCACTTTATATTTTGAGGAATTTTTTGATCGTCTAAACCAATGTTAACCTGAATACTTGACTGATGCATATTAGAATTTTGAAACACAAAAATACAAATTAATTAAATAAGAACCTTACGAACTCTTCAGCGTAAGTGGTATCTGTATAAGCCCTGCATGCTTCTTTTTGGCATATAAATCACTCAACCACTGCTTACCCATTCTTGCCCTTCCTTGAAGGAATAGTTCGTCCTTATAGTACAATTTGAAATGATTAGAGAGTGCTCCTTTTTCTTCAAAACTAAAATGCTCGCCCGCTTGTTGCCAAGATTTAGGTATTGAAGCGCTTTGATTTTCAGCATTATTAAAAAGTAATGGAATATCATACTCAATAGCCACTTCTATTAAACTGGTTTTATCAAAATTAATATTGTTAAATAAAATGACATAGCTAGCTGCTATCCATGTTAATTCAATATCAACTATTGTCTTAATAAAAATAGATTCTTTAAATTTATAACCCTTTAATAAAGCATGGGCCTGCGTGAGCTCTTTTTCATTTTCAAAAATGAAAACCAGTGCCATATTGGTTTGTTGCCATTTTTTAAAAATAGAAAATTCTTTAAGCATATCCACAAAAGCATCTAAAGGCTGAAAGGCTAAGAAATAGTTAGCCCCATCGGTTAAACTATTTTTAGCATCTGCTAGAGCCACCCATTCATATAAGGGTAAGTTTGTAATTGGCAGGTAGGCTTCCTGTATTTTATGAGTGTAGCGCTCATATTTATTTTTAAAAAAATCAAAGACCCATTCATTGATGGCATAAGTAGCCACCGCTTTTTTAAGAAAATTTTTAGTGGCCTTTGTTAAAGACCATTTATGTAGAAAGGAAAGTCCTGCACTAAGACTAGGGTGCATTAAGGGAATAAAATAATGCGGAAATTGATTGCTACCTTTTAGGCCTGCTCCAAAATGAATAATGGCCGCATTGGTCACCTCCTTGATTAATTTTTCAGCGGCTATTTCTTTTATAATGGTCACCGCATCGTTGTTTTGCTCCAGCACCAGTAGTTGCTCGGGTAAATTATTGCCTACTATATAAAAATGAATTTGTGGTGAACTCAATCCTAGTTCAATGATATCCAATACCTTCTGTGATAGAACGGCCCTTGGAATGTCAAATTTGGAACTAGTTAATATAAATAAACGCATCAGCAAAAATACTGCATACTTAACAATTTATCCACCAATCATTTAGGAAGCTTAGTTCCTATTAATAGTCCCCTAACTTTGTTCTATGGCAAAACACTTGCACCAACTTGACTTATTTGGAATGGAAAGAGACCAACCAGTGCATATTAAAGCACCCGTTGAAAAAAAGAAGCCTGCCTTACCTAAGTTTGAACGAATAGCAAGCGAAGAAGCCATTTCGCAAATACACAAAGAGTTAGCAGAGGAAGAACTGCTTCCTACTGTTTCTAGAACACCGATGTCACTTACACATCATCATTCAAGTAGTAAAAGAGGAAGAAAATCATTTGCCTCAATGGACGCCGATATACATACTTTAAATATTCCAGCTTCAGAAGAATTAATTAAAAAATTATACTACCCTATTGGGGAGGTAGCCAGTTGGTTTAATGTCAATACTTCTTTAATAAGGTATTGGGAAAAAGAATTCAAACAATTACAACCTAGAAAAACAAGAAAGGGAGATAGATTATTTAGAGCACAGGATATTGAATTTTTACGTCAGCTCTATTTTTTGCTGCGTGAAAAAAAATATTCTATCGAAGGGGCTAAAACGTATTTAAAAAATAATAAAGAAAAGGCAGAAAAAGATATTGCCGTTTTAAATAGTTTGAAAAATATTAAGCAGTTCTTGTTATCGCTCAAAGAGTCTCTATAAAGCTAGTCTCTGTCACTTTCTGCATCTCTGTCTGCGTCTCTTCTCAGTATACATCTAATTTCTTAGGTATTATGCGGTTTAATTTTTATACAGTAGTGGCGAAATGAATCGTATGATCATTCGCGTATTGAATAGCGGTTACATTTATTTTTTCTTTCAAGGCTATAAATTCATTGAATTCCAATTGCATGCTTACTAAGCATTCTATGTGTAAAACATGATATTGTTTACCTGCCTCCGAAATATAGACCATTACATTACTGACATTGTTAAACTGTCTAATTGCATTTTGAATATACTGGCTATACGCTGCTAATTGTAAAGCCGTTGTAGCTACACTTAATTGTAAGTCTAGTGTAATTTTACGTTCGGTTCTTAGACTAATATTGTCTACGATGCTGTCTACCATTTGTTTATTAGGTACTGAAATATAAGTTTTATCCTCGGTACGAATACGTGTACTGCGAAGGCCAATTTTTTCAATCGTGCCTGTAAAATTATTTACTTTCACTAAATCGCCAATAGTAAAAGGTTTATCAAAGAAAATAATAAAAGAGGCTATAATATTTTCCAAACTTTCTCTCATAGACAAGGCTATAGCCGCTCCTACAAGACTTAGGCTAGTAATTAAATTACCTATATTTTCATTGAATACATAATGTAGAATTAATAAAAAGCCTACCAAGTATAATATTACTTTAAAAAAATCTCTAAAAAATAAAACCAACTGGTCGTCGGTTTGATCCTTGCTGAGCTTGGCTTTTTCTTCTAATATAATAGCCACAAATTCAAGTGTTCTTAAGCAAACGCGTATGAATAAAATAATAAAAAATAATTTCACTACCGCCTCCACTAAAACTTGAAGGGTTAATTTATATAAGTGAATATTCCACTGCGCTGGGAATTGAAGTTCATACAGGACAATAATGGCCACCAAATAAATAAGAAATTGTTCAATAGGAATGATTAAGCGGTGCACATGGCTCTTCCTTAATTCTGAATGATTCTTTTTATCAATCCAGGTATAAATTATACTTGCAAAAAAACGAGAGATAAACCTTTTTACAATGAGGGCCACTATTAAAACAGCTCCAATGGCTATATAACTACGTAAAGAATTATTTAAAAATTGTTGATCTAAATTCATGACTAGTATTTTTTAATCTTCTTTCCAATAAAGTAATTGTATGTCCTGTCCATCAAATACAGCATAGCTGTTCGACCTTAACCAATCTCCCAAGTTAATATAGCGACTAGTTTCATTGATAGCTATATCTAAAGGATAATGCCTATGACCAAAAATAAAATAATCGGCGTTAATTTCTTTTGCTTTTTGTTTCGAGTAAATAATTAACCACTCCTTGTCTTCTCCCATAAATACTTCATCGGCAGTGCCCGTCTTAGCCCTGCTCTTGCTGCTAAAATAATTCGCTAGTTGAATACCTAAATCGGGATGTAGCCAACCAAACAACCATTTACAAAAAGGATTGGTAAATATTTTTTTTATGAATTTATAGCCTCTATCACCAGGGCCTAATCCATCTCCGTGACCAATAAAAAACTTTTTAGCACCAAAAGTAAATACCCCTGGTTCAAAATATATTTTTGCATTTAACTCCTCGGTTAAATAATCTTTCATCCATAAATCATGGTTGCCTGTAAAAATATGTAGCTCAATGCCCGCATCAGATAAATCGGCTAAGCAGCCTAGTAGTCTCACAAAGCCTTTAGGGACCACCGTTTTGTATTCAAACCAAAAATCAAAAATATCGCCTACGATAAAAATAGCCGCAGCATCTTTTTTAGCATTTTGCAAAAACTTTACTAAACGCTTTTCACGCAAATGACTTTGCGTTTGATTAGGAGCCCCTAAATGGAAATCAGAAAGAAAGTAAATTTTTTTACCAGGCACCCACTGCATGTAGTCGCTTATTTAATTTATAATAGTGTGTCTATATATAATACTGTGTCTATATAATAGTGTACCTACTAAAGTTACTAATCTAATAACTTATCTACTAAAAAACAATACACTTCTTTGGGTCCATGTACACCCACCACCAAGGTTTTTTCAATATCGGCCGTACGACTAGGTCCTGTAGCATAACTAATCATGGATGGAAGAGTGTCAGATTCTGCTTTAAACGCAGCCAAACTATCACTAATATCAAAAACTAATTGATGGGTATAGGCAATGCAAATATGTATGGGCGCATATACGCTTGAGGTTCTTCCACTTAGTTGTTGACTACTTAAAACAATAGTGCCCGTTCTTGCAATTAAATGATCACATAAAGTAATAGCTGCATCACAACCAGCTAAATCATCGGTATTTACAGGATCAAAACTAAATTCTTTCATATCGTCTAACCAGCCCGACTCTCTAGAATATATTTTCTCCCATTTATTTGAATGAATAAGTTGTGCTAATTGATTCACCAACTCCCCCTCATCGCTGCAGTATACAAATTTACCTAGTAGTTCTGTAAATTTTTGCGCAAAGCCAATGGCTAATTCTTGTTCGGTAGGAATAAAAATAGGTCTATCTGCAATCTGATCAGGGAAGGGAACGGCAACAGGCTTTTCTAATGCTTGTTTAATTTTTTGTAAAATTTTCGTTTTCGCTCCTTGTGATTCCATTGAATAAAATTCAGTTCTTAAGAAGGGGTTTCAGTGCTTGCTTCATTATTAGTAGAAGTTTCTACAGGCACTGTAGCTTCTGTTTTAGCTTCTTCTGTTTTAGCTTCTTCTACATCAAAAGTAACTACCTTTTCTTCTTCATAAGGGCGCATACCAATTAAGGCTTCCACATCACTCTTATGTAAAACTTCTTTATCTAATAATTCTTTAGCTAATTTTTCTACTTCTGCCTTTCTTAAAGTTAGTAAATCTAAAGTGCGGTGGTAAGCTGCATCTATCATCTTACGTACTTCTTCATCAATAATTTTTCCTGTCTCTTCACTGAATGGTTTTTGGAAAGTGTTTTCTTGAGTTGGATCATAAAAACTTACATTCCCAATTTTTTCGTTCATTCCATAAGTAGTCACCATGGAATAAGCCATTCTAGTTATTTGTTGTAAATCGTTAGAAGCACCTGTTGAAATACGACCAAAGAAAATTTGTTCTGCAGCGCGACCTCCTAAGGTCATACACATTTGATCGGTTAATTGCTCAATGGTATATAAGTATTGCTCCTTTGGTGTATACTGCGCATACCCTAATGCAGCCGTACCTCTTGGCACAATGGTTACCTTTAATAAAGGGTAGGCATGTTCTAAGAACCAACCACAAATAGCATGTCCTGCTTCGTGATAAGCAATCACTTCTTTTTCTTCTTTAGAAATAATTTTATTTTTCTTTTCTAATCCACCAATGACTCTATCAATGGCATCTTGAAAATCTATCATCTCTACACCTGTCTTTCCTTTACGCGCGGCAATTAATGCAGCTTCATTACAAACATTGGCAATATCAGCTCCCGCAAAACCTGGGGTTTGTTCAGCTAATTTATGCACGTCTAAGTTTTCAGAAACTTTAATAGGACCTAAATGCACTTTAAATATTTCTGTACGGCCTTTTACATCGGGACGGTCAATAGAAATTTGACGATCGAAACGACCTGGTCTTAATAAAGCAGAGTCTAATACATCGGGACGGTTGGTCGCTGCTAAAATAATAATACCGGTATCGCCACCGAAGCCATCCATCTCTACTAATAATTGATTCAAAGTATTTTCACGCTCGTCGTTACTCATCATGGCGTTTTTACCACGTGCACGACCAATGGCATCAATCTCATCTATAAAAATAATACAAGGCGCTTTCTCACGCGCTTGCTTAAATAAATCACGGACTCTACTTGCACCCACACCCACAAACATTTCCACAAAATCGGAACCACTTAAACTAAAGAAAGGCACTTGCGCTTCTCCTGCCATGGCTTTTGCTAATAAAGTTTTACCTGTACCTGGAGGGCCTATTAATAAAGCACCTTTAGGAATCTTACCTCCAAGGGCTGTATATTTTTTGGGTTGTTTTAAGAAGTCAACAATTTCCATTACTTCTTCTTTGGCTTCTTCTAATCCAGCTACATCGGCAAAAGTAATATTCACTTTTGTGCCTCCTTTTTCAAATAAAGTAGCCTTCGATTTTCCTACATTAAATATACCGCCTGGACCGCCGCCACTTCCGCCGCCGCCGCCCATCTTGCGCATAAGCACTACCCAAACCACTACTATCAATACTAAAGAGAAAATGGTATTTGCAATAGGGCCAAACCATTCACCTTCTTTCACTGCATTTTGTGGTACTTCTTGAATATTTTTTTGCTCGTAAAAACGTTGCAGTCTTTCATTAAAGCTATTCCAGTCTGTTACATTAAATTCAAATAAAGGCACATTTTTAATTTTAGCCTTATCCATTTTACGTTTTAATTTCTGAACGTAAAAGTCTTTATCAATACTATCGGGCTTTATGTAAACACGCACCAATTCCTTATTTTGGACAAGGTCAATTTTTTCTACATCACCTCCTGTTAACATCACTTGCTTAAATTCAAGCTCTGAGGTAGTGGTAATATCTGGAGCCGTCTGGAAGAATTTAGCAGACAATAATGAAATGGCGATTAAACCATAAATCCAATATATGTTAAACTTAGGTAATTTGGGCCCGTCTCCTAAGGGAGATCCTTTCTTCTTTTTATTATCAGGTATCATGAGCGACTATTAATGCTTGGTGTTGTATATATTTTGTGAATGCTTGCTTAATTGGATATTCCCAACATCAAGTAACAATTTTTTTAATAATAAGTTTTAAAGATCATGCATTTTAGCATCTGCATCGCTCCACATATCTTCTAATTGGTAAAAATGTCTAGCTTCCGGATGCATTACATGCACTACCACATTGATATAATCGATGAGTAACCATTGTGCAGCCGTTTGTCCCTCCGTTTTATAGGGCATTTCCCCGCATTTTGTTTTCACTTCGAATTCAATAAAATCGGCAATGGCCTTTAATTGAGTGGTATTATTGGCTTCGCAAATGACAAAAAAGTCACTAGTAGACTCGGGTATTTTTTTCAAGTCTAAACTTATTATATTGGTACCCTTTTTATCTTGGATAGCCTGAATAATAGTTTTAAAAATTTTTGAGCTGCGGGTAAGTTGAACTACCGTTGATTTTTTACGGCTTTTAAGAGTAGAAAGTGGTTCCAATGATTCTTATTTTATTTTAAATGATAGTTAGTCAAAACAATTTAAGGGACTAAAATGATTCTAAACTAACTTTACAAAAATAGCAATTCTTTGTTACCTGCCACACCAAATATCCTATTGGGGGAGCCGCTCATCGAACTTACTAGTATCCCTAGTACCAATATCTATGCCATGGACCAAGTCCACAAGGGTTTGGCCCTATCTGGCAGTTGCTATACAGCTGATTTTCAAACAGCTGGCAAGGGTCAGCATGGTCGGAACTGGGAAAGTGAAAAGGGGCAAAACCTGCTTTCAACCTATGTTTTGGAGCTAAAGCAGTTAAAAAGCGATGTAATTTGGACGCCGGCCCATCAAATTGGGTTTTCTGCAGCCATTGCACTAGGGGCAAGAGCCTTTTTTGCGAAATTTGCCGGAGACGAAACCAAGATTAAAAAGCCGAACGATATCTATTTTAGTGACAGAAAGGCAGGGGGTATACTCATTGAAAACCTAGTCAGGGGGAAGAACTGGACCTGGACCCTAATAGGATTGGGCATAAATATTAACCAAGGTTCTTTTTCATCTGTAGCTGCAAATCGTGCAGCAGCAAATCCTATTTCTTTGCAAGAAATAACGAAGCAAAATTGGGATTTAAAAAAAATGCAGCAGCATTTAAGTGAAGCATTGACCACTGCTGTTCAAAATTGGTTAATAGAGGGAGAAGAGAAAACTATGCAAGCATTTGATGCCCTATGTATAGAAATAAAATAGTTTTAAATTGGTTGTAAAACAGATTTGAAATAAATGCGAAATAGAAGTAAAATATAAAGCGACTAAAAAAATAATAAAGTAAAAATGAGTATAAAATTAACAGAACATTCTAAAGGGGGTGGCTGCGGATGTAAAATTTCACCGGCTATACTTTCAGAAATATTAGCGGCACACAATGTCGGCGCTAAAACCAATGTAAAAAATTTATTAGTAGGTAATGATAGTAGAGATGATGCAGCAGTGTATCAGCTAGATGAAAAAACCGCAATGATTAGTACCACCGATTTTTTTATGCCCATTGTGGACGATGCTTTTTCTTTTGGACAAATTGCAGCAGCGAATGCCATTAGCGATGTATATGCTATGGGAGGCAAACCCATTTTTGCATTAGCTGTACTAGGTTGGCCCTTGGCTACATTGCCTGCTAGTGAGGCTGCGAAAGTAATGGAAGGCGCGCGCAAAACTTGCATGGAAGCAGGTATTGTGATTGCAGGAGGACATAGTATTGATAGTCAGGATCCTATTTTTGGATTAGTCGTAAATGGTTTAGTGGATATAGAAAATTTAAAAAGAAATGATACGGCTAAGGAAGGGGATGTATTAATATTAACTAAACCATTAGGTGTGGGCATTATGGCCACTGCACAAAAAAGAGCCGTGCTTGCAGAGGAGGATTTAAGTTTTTTAGTCAAGCAACTTACCACCATTAATAAAGCAGGTGAAGCTTTAGGAAAAATAAAAGAAGTACATGCCATGACCGATGTAACAGGTTTTGGATTACTCGGACATTTAACTGAGATGATGGAGGGAAGTAATTTATCGGCGGCTATTGAGTATAATAAAATACCCATTATACCAGCTGTTAGAAATTATATCGCTCAAAAAACAATACCAGGTGCCACTGCTCGTAATTGGAGCTCCATTAGTGCTGGCGTGGTTCTGGGGCCCTCTGTAGATGAAGTAGAAGCGAAGTTATTATTACCCGATCCACAAACCAATGGTGGATTATTAATTGCCTTAGCACCTTCTGCTTTAAAAGAAGTGCAAACTATTTTACAAGACTTAGGTATTGAATATACAGCAACTATTGGCGAATGTACAGCTGCTAAAGAAAAAAGAATATATATTGATTAGAGAATAAAGAATAGTTATTCTTAAGACTAGAAAATACATCTAGTAAAATAAATATAAGAAAATTAAACAGTTATTGAAGGTACACTTTTGAATATTCATTATTCAAAAATAAGATGTCCTTTATTCTTTATTTGGTCGGGTGTTAGTTCTGCCACTAATTGCACGCCTTTAATACCACGCACGGTTTGTAAGATATCATTTACTTTTTCATCTTCAATCCACTCCCCTCTTATCCACCAAATAAAATCCATATGTTTTAATTCGGGTAATAAATATTCTCCATCGAATTGATTATGGTACACAAAATGGTGAATAGAAGTATTGGGCTCATTGCCTTCATACATTGAAAAATAATAAGTTCTATTTTTTCTTTTAAGTGCAATTTCATGATTGGGATTAAATCTAAATTCAAAACCCATATACTGATTCAGTAAAATACAGAATTGATAATTCTTAATAGGCGCTGTAATGCCTAAAATGCGAGAGCCCTCGAAATCACTTTCGTTAATGGCGTCTTGGTCTAAAATTATTTTACTGCTCACAAATAAAATTTATTTAAAATTCAATTTCAATTTTTATTTCTTCACTGCCTCTTTTATAAGTTAAACTGGTCTTGTCTCCTTTTTTAAATTTTGAAAGTGTGGTCATATAATTCATGACGTCTACAATTTTATACTCTCCCATTTGCAACAAAACATCACCCCCTTTCAATCCAATTTTTTCACCCAACTTGCCTTGGCTAGTACCTTCAATTCTAAGTCCAGTACCTGTAAACGCATAGTCGGGTAGAACCCCTAAACTCACTGTAAACTTGGTGCTACGGCCCATGGCAGCCTCTCTAGTTTTAAGAAAATCTAATTTACCCATTGCATCTGTGGTTTTGATAATAGACTGCACATATCTAATTATTTGGCTTTCTCCTGCGTAATTAATTTTATCCCAATCGTCGGTGGCTTTATGGTAATCGCTATGACTACCTGTAAACATAAATAATACAGGCATATCTTTTCTATAAAAACTAGCATGGTCACTTGGACCAGACCCAGCGCTATCATAATTTGTAATTAAAGTAGTAGAAATGCTTGCTAAAATATTGGCCCATTTACTTGAACTGCCAAAACCCCCTACCGTTAATTTTCTGGCGGTATCATACCTACCTACCATATCCATATTAATCATATAATTATAATTACCTGCATAGGTAGGATGCTCTAACCAATACTTACTTCCAAATAAACCTAGCTCTTCACCAGAAAAATGCAAAATCAAATAGTTATTATTTTTAGGCGATTTTTTTTGTAAGGCCTTAGCTAACTCTATTAAAGCGGCTGTTCCACTTGCATTGTCATCGGCGCCATTTCTAATATTATTATTGATATCAAGCGCGCTATGGTCTTCGTTATACCCTAAATGATCTAAGTGGGCGCCTAAGACAACTGTATTGGCCGCTTTATTATCAATAAAGGCAGCTACATTATGCGCAGTTCTTGAAGCGTGCTCAAACTCAATACTAGCTTCAATTTCATAAGTACTTAATTCATCGCTGAAATATTTTGAGAACCCTTTTTTTGTAAGATACACAACAGTAATAGGCAAGGCCTTAGCTGTATCAAATTTATAATATTGAATATTATCCACTAGGTTACCGCTATTATATAAAAATAAAGCAGCCCCTCCTTTTTGTTTTGTTTCTTTAGCGGTGGTTAGCAGCCATTCGTTGATGTCAAAATGTGGGTTACTAGTATTTTCTTCCAGCACTTCATGCACATCTTTAAACCAAATTTGCTTGGCTTCATTTAAAGAAACAGAAGCCATAGATTTAATATTTCCGGAACCACTATTAGAAACAGGGAAAAATGCGCTGTCTAATAAAAGTGTTTGCTTATTTACTTTAATAAAAGAATTAGCTGTTATTTTTTTTCCTTCGTCAATGGGAAAGCTTTGAATAAAGCCATTAGTACCCATGGCTTGTATACCTGCCTTTTGATATTGAGCTATAATATAGTCTACTGCTTTTTGTTCTCCTGGGCTTCCTGCTCTTCGACCTTCTAATGCATCACTCGCTAAATATTTTATATGATTTTCTAAGTTTTGAATAAGTAGTTTATCGGCTCTTTTAAGATATTGGGCATTCGAAAAAATAGGCAATAGGGCCACCAAGAACAAGACAATTTTGAACATAAATATCTGTTTGAGACCCAAAGTTAAATAAAGCAAGTAGCAAAACACTCGGAACCCTGAAATTTGATATGATTTTTATCAGCTCCATCAAGGGGCTCAATTTCTAATTTCGTAAGCCTTAGCCAATCATAAAACCTAGCTTTGCGACCACATGAATGCCGGCATACATATTGCTTTAGTAGGAAACCCCAATAGCGGAAAAAGTTCTCTTTTTAACGCGCTTACTGGTATGCACCAAAAAGTAGGTAATTTCCCGGGCGTAACGGTAGATAAAAAAACAGGTCAGATGCAGTTGGCAGGCCAAACTACTACCCTCATTGACTTACCCGGTACTTATAGTTTTTATCCCAAGAGAGAGGATGAGTGGGTTGCCTATAAAGTACTCATGGGCGTAGATGAGGAAGTAAAAACAGATTTAATATTACTCATTGCAGATGCCAGCAATTTAAAAAGAAATTTACTTTTTTGTAGTCAAATTATTGATTTAAAAATTCCGGTGGTCTTGGCATTAACCATGAATGACCTAGCGGCTAAAAAAGGAATCAAAATAGACATTGCAGGACTGCAAGATGATTTAGGTATTCCGGTGGTAGCCATTGACGCTAGAAAAAATAAAGGGCTCTCTGAATTAAAAACAGCTTTGACAAATATTATTCAAACCACGCGTTCAAAAAATCAGCAAAGCTTTATTGATAATAAAAAGTTGGCACCCGCGGCTATTGACGCTTTTAAAAAATTATATCCAACGCATAGCGATTATGCAGCCCTACATTATTTAATGCATCATGAAGCATTTCCTTTAGAAAATGAAATGCAAGAGCAAATAGAGCAAATTGAAATTGACAACGATTTTAATCATACTAAAACGCAGGCACAAGAAATATTAGAACGCTATAGTCATATAAGAGCAATCATGAAAACAAGGGTAATAGAGCCCGACCCGACTGCCAAGAAAAAAAGAGCTGAAAAATTAGATTCTATTTTTTTACACCGAGTGGGTGGTTATGCTATTTTACTTTCGGTTTTATTTGTTTTATTTCAATCGGTTTTTTGGATGGCTAAATTTCCCATGGATGGTATTGAGTGGATATTTACTAATTTAACTACTTATTTAAACACAGTGCTGCCGAGTGTTTGGTGGGAGGACTTACTCGTAAATGGACTAGTGGCAGGTATTGGAGGCATAGTCGTATTCGTTCCGCAAATCATGATTTTATTTGGGCTCATTACTTTATTAGAAGACACGGGTTATATGGCGCGCATTAGTTTTTTAAGTGATAAACTTATGCGTAAAGTGGGCTTGAATGGAAAAAGTGTGATGCCCATGATTAGTGGCTTTGCTTGTGCAGTGCCTGCTATTATGAGTGCTAGAAATATTGAAAATAAAAAAGAGCGTTTACTCACCATTATGGTAACGCCCTTCATGAGTTGCAGTGCAAGACTGCCGGTATACACTATATTAATATCACTTGTAATTGATGATAGAATGTACTTTGGTTTTTTAAGTTTACAAGGACTGGTCATGATGGCTTTATATTTAATGGGTATTGTAATGGCCTTACTAGCAAGTATGGTATTAAAATGGTTTATTAAAATAAAAGAGAAAAGTTATTTTATTTTAGAGCTTCCTGTATATAGAGCCCCTCGTTGGAAAAACATAGGCACTACCATGATACAGAAAGCGGGCATTTTTGTAAGAGATGCAGGTAAGGTAATTATTGTAATTAGTATACTATTATGGTTTTTGAGTAGCTATGGCCCTTCTGCTCCTATGCAAAAAATTAATGAAAATTATGCAGCACAAAAATTAGTAGTTACGAATAATAAATCTTTAGCTGCAAATAATGAAGCCCATTTATCTAATACTGAAAACACGAAGACGCTTAAACAAATAGAGAAGCAATATAATAGTGAAAAACTAGAAAACTCTTATGCAGGTATACTAGGCAAAAAATTAGAACCATTGATTGCGCCCATGGGCTTTGATTGGAAAATAGGCATTGCCCTGGTTACTTCCTTTGCAGCAAGAGAAGTATTTGTGGGCACGATGGCTACTTTATATAGTGTGGAGGAGTCAGACAATAGTTCTCTCAGAGAAAAATTAAAAGCCGCAGTAAGGCCCGATGGCAGTCCGGTGTATAGTTTAGCAGCTGCCTTATCACTGATGGTATTTTATGTATTAGCCATGCAATGTATGAGTACCCTGGCTGTAGTGAAAAGAGAAACACAGAGCTGGAAATGGCCCACCATACAATTTTTTATGATGACAGGTATGGCTTATTTAATGAGTTGGGCGGT
>JBAXWU010000035.1:0-15461 GCA_037128235.1 Chitinophagia bacterium
ACATTACCTGAGACACTAGTTGCATTTTGTGCATTGGCGGTAAATACTAATAAAGTAGATAGGCAAATGATCGCAAAATGGCTTAAACATTTTTTCATAGATTATTGTTTTTGTTTGAATCGTTCTACAAATTAACATATTGTTCGCATTCTAGAAAAAATTATCATTTGTATCTTTAAAAAATTAATTTTGTACCATGAATAGAAAGCCTTTCCCCCATCAAATAAATGAGTACCACGGTAAAGTAAGAGATGTTTATTACATTGATAATCAATTACTTGTAATGATTGCCAGTGACAGAATCTCAGCATTTGACGTCATTTTGCCCAGCCCCATCCCTTTTAAGGGCCAGGTTCTAAATCAGATTGCAGCCTATATGTTGAAGGCCACTAGTGATATTTGCCCTAATTGGCTACTCGATACCCCTGCCCCCCATGTGGCCATTGGTAAAAAATGTGAGCCCTTCAAAATAGAGATGGTCGTACGTGGTAATTTAGTGGGTCATGCCTGGAGAACTTATAGTGCAGGAGGAAGAGAATTATGCGGAGTAAGTCTTCCAGAAGGCATGGCTGAAAACGATTTTTTTCCAAGTCCTATTATTACCCCTTCCACAAAGGCTAGTGAAGGACATGATGAAGATATTTCTAAAGAAGAAATTATTAAGCAAGGTTTAGCTTCTGCAACTGACTGGGCTGTTTTAGAAAAATATGCACTAGCCTTATTTCAAAGAGGAAAAGAAATTGCCGCTCAGCAAGGATTAATTTTAGTGGATACTAAATATGAATTTGGAAAAATTGGCGACACCATTTATTTAATGGATGAAATTCATACCCCCGATTCTTCTCGTTATTTTTATGCTGATGGCTTTGAACAAAGACAAGCCAGTAAAGAAAAACAAAAACAATTAAGTAAAGAATTTGTGCGTGAGTGGTTAATTGCTAATAATTTCATGGGCAAGGAAGGTCAAACTGTACCTGCCATGTCTGCAGAGTGGATTGATACTATTTCTAAAAGATATATTGAACTTTACGAACAAGTCATTGGCGAAAAATTCAACCCTCAGCAATTATCTGAAGAAGAAACTTACCAAGTTGTTTGTGCTTCGCTAGAAAAGCTTAGTTAAGTATTTCTAGTAAGTTTATTTTCATTCTTCTCTACTCGTCATGACGCTAAAAAAATAAAAAAGAATCTAAAATTGTGAACTCGCTTCGCTCAGACATGCACAATTTTTTAACGATTCATTTATATTTTTTCTTGACGCTATTGCTCGAAGTTCAGAAGTGAAAACAAACTCTAGAAATATTCTTAACTAGAGATTTCTTCATAAACTTATTTATCAATTCCTAAGCGAGGTCTTAAGCGTTGCTTGCTTTTATTAAAAATTTGCTGGCCTTTATCAATGCCTTTTCTAAGTTCTATTTGTTTTTCTTCTGGCAAATGCACAATATCGGTGCAGGCCTGGGTGCAACAGCCAGCATAGGTTTCAGCACAGGAAGGACATTGAATGAATAATAAATGACAACCATCGTTTTTACAATTGGTATGTGTATCACAAGGCGCCCCACACTGATGACATTTTGAAATAATATCTTCTGTAATTTTTTCTCCTAATCTATCATCAAATACAAAGTTCTTTCCTTTGAACTGACTCTCTAAGCCCTCTTCTTTAATTTGATTCGCATAATTAATAATGCCTCCTTCTAAATGAAAAACATTTTTAAACCCATGATGTAGCATATAAGCACTTGCTTTTTCGCAGCGAATACCTCCTGTGCAATACATAATAATATTTTTATCCTTTTTATCCTTCATCATGTCTGCGGCCATCGGCAATTGTTCTCTAAAAGTATCTGAAGGAATTTCAATGGCATTCACAAAATGACCCACTTCATATTCATAATGGTTACGCATATCAATGACAATGGTTTCAGGTGAACTTATTAATTCATTCATCTGCAGGGCATTTACATAATTGCCTTTATTTTCCATACTAAAACTGGCATCTTCAATTCCGTCTGCTACAATTTTACTTCTATTTTTTATACGCAAAACCCAAAAACTTTTTCCATTGTCATTCACCGCTTTATTTAATCTTACACCTTCTAACCCTTTAATGGAGTACAAATAAGTTTTAAATTCTTCGAATAAATGGGTGGGAACACTTACTTGTGCGTTAATGCCTTCAGTAGCTATATAAATACGCCCAAATACTTGTAATTCATTGAGGCCTTTATACAACAGGTCTCGAAACGTTGCTGGTTCTTGAATGGAGAAGTACTGATAAAAACTGATGGTGATACGTGGAAAATTTTCCGCGTATAATTTTTCTTTCAACTCCTTATTGGAGATGCGATTGTGTAGCACTGACATAGCTTAAATTTTTATCCCAATTACAGGTTGGGGAAATTCAATACAAAGATAATATAATTTTATTTTTTATAGTGGCTGCTAACAGATGAGATAAATCAGCTAGCCATTTATAAAAATTAGGCTTTACTTGAGCGAATAAAAGAACCTGTTAAAGAAGCAAGTCCACCCACTAAGGCCCCTACTATACTAGTTACTATAATTAAAACTATATAAGAGCCTTTCAATGGTAAAATAGTTGCCACCTTAGTGGCTAAGATATGATGATTAGATTGATCGATGATCATAGATAAACATGCCCATAATAAACCAATGGCTAAGGCGCCTGAAACAAAACTAATCAAGGGTTTTTGAGGAATAGCGATGGCTACTATTAAATTAGTAACCGCAAAACTCCACCATGGCAATGCACTATATATACCTATCGCATAAGCCATCAAGGCTGCTAAGAATAAAGTGGTTATAAATTTCATGAGTAATATTTAATGTTGATTTGAAATTGACTACTATTTTTATTGAATGCTTTTTAAGCATTGGACTTTTTAAATTGAATATGCCATTTGGTTCTTTCGTTCTGTATTAATTTTTCTTTAGCTAAAAATAATAATCGATAATATTTTCCGGCTGCCCAATAATCAATAAAGGTATCATAATAAACACTACCGGGGTTACCACTCTGTCCTCCTGGATATAAACCATAAGCCTCTATTTCATCTGTTAAGTGCACTATCATTCTCCAACTTGGTCCATGCATTTCAGTACTGGCATTAATTATATTTTTTCCTCCTCCAATGGGTAAATTCATTCTGCTTAAAGCAGGTATTTTAGTAAGGTGCATTACCCTGGTCGCTTTAAACAAAGACCATTCTAATTTATTTTCTTTTTCTAAAGCCAATAATTTTTTAGTGGCATTTTCTACCCCTAAGGTTACTTGGTCTTTAAAGTTCTCCTTTTTATCTTTGGTTCTAATATCATCTGCAACAGACCAATTAGAGTCTTTCAACAATTGATCTACTAAAACAAAATCATCGGGCTTGGTAAGAGCAATAGGCGAACCTGCTAATTCATCGCCCCAAACTGCTTCCGTAACACTGTCCCAAATAATTTCAAATACCGTAATCCCTTTTGAATGTTCGCTATTCACTAAATCCCAATTCGTCATTTCATCCACCATTCTTTTGGCATCGGGGCTAAGTTTATCAACTTGTAAATATTTCATTAAAGCAGGTCTGGCAGTAGCCGCAAACACATTATCATTATTGGTTTGCAAGGCTTGCATATCTTCTGCTGTAATACCAGACATTGCTGTCAGATGTTTATTGACACTTATACCTCTATAGAGTGGGAAAGAACTTGCAGTGCCTAAATAATAAGGATAACTAGGGTCGGTGGGTTTTTGATTGGCACTACTTACAAAACCTCGCTCCGGATTTTTTATGGTAGGATTTTCTTCATTCGGAATGATTCCTTGCCATGCATAAGTAGAATCATCGCCTGGCATAATAAAATCTCCTTGACGCTCCCATCTTGCAACAAAACTTCCTTGTTGCTTAATGGCAATGTCTCCTGACTTAGTCGCTAATACAAAGTTTTGTCCAGGGCAGGTCCATAATGAAATAGCCTTGATATAATCGTCATAGTTTTTAGCACGGTTTAATCTATAAAAAGTTTCTACTCCAGTAGAAGAATTATGCGCCGTCCATTGAATAGCTAAATTGCGACCTTTAGATTGCGGATTTTGATAATGTGCATCATACATAGTAGGACCCCAAATGGTCATAGGTATTTGCTCCACTACATCGGCGCTGTCTTTTACTTTAATGACTTCTGTTCTTTTTTCAACGGTGTTCCACTTCCCATTATACCAATATTCATTTTCAGAGCTATCCTTAAATTTAATTTCGTAGAAATCTAATACATCTCTACCTGCATTGGTTACGCCCCAAGCTAAACTATCATTAAATCCAATAATTACTGCAGGAGAGCCAGGGAAGCTTGCACCATAAGTGCTGTGCGTTGGTGTAGTAATTTGAACCTCATACCAAAGTGAGGGCATGTTTAATCCAAGGTGCGGATCAGAGGCTAAAATAGGTCGTCCCGATTTTGTTTTAGAACCGGATACCGCCCAGTTATTACTTCCATTATTTTTATTGGGCGCTACAGGCGTTTCAACATTTGTAATAGCAAGCGCTGTTGATTGATGCAAATAAGCAGAATCGGCCGCTGCAGGTTTAATAGGAATTATAGATGGCTTTTGATAAACTGTTCCTTTAGGAATAATGGGATCTAATGAGTCTTGCTTATTAGTATATAATTTATCAAATAAATCATAGCCTAAAAAATCTCTTGTATTGGTTAATTGTAAATCGCTAGCCGCTGAACGTCCTGTTAAATCATAAGACATAAACATTAAAAACAAATAAGTCTTTGCAGGTGTCCATTTTTCAGGAGCGTAATTCATTAACTTAAATTCAAAAGGCATATCTGCTGGATCCATTTGTTTTATAAAGGCGTTCACTCCTGCAGTATAGGCATCTACCGTTTCTTTCATTTCGGGATTATTCGCATTAATATTAGCCTCCGTTTTTTCTGCTCCATAGACCATGCCTAATCTTCTAAAAAAACGGTCTATGGATAATTTATCCGCACCCGCAATTTCACTGAGTCTTCCAGAAGCCACTCTTGTTTGAAAATCCATCTGCCATAACCTAAACTTTGCATGTAAATAACCTTGCACAAAATAAGCGTCTTGGTCATGATCGGCATAAATATGCGGCACTAATCTATCATCTAAATACACATCTACATTGCCTTTTAATTCATTAGCCAAAATAGAGGCATCAAAATTGGTATTTACTTTTTCTGCATTTTTCCAAAATCCATGTTGTGGCGATAAGAAATAACCCAACTTGGGTGACTTAGTAGGGCCAATAGATAATTGAGTATTTAAAACGGTAACCAGCCCAATAGTAACCATGGCTGAAGCAATAAATGGCAGTAAACGCATATGAAATATTTAGATAACTAAATTAAGAAATTATTTGGCAAATGCTTGCTTAAAAAACTGAACTTGCTCATCCAATGGCAAATAAGGATATAAACTTAATAATTGCTCGCTTTTAGCAATACAATTTTGTAAAAATTCTTTATGTTGAGATGATCCTGCGAAGAAAGGCTTATGCTGCATAGCTAATTGTAATTCGGCGACTTGTTTCATAATACCTTGGGTTTCCTCATTCATATAAGTCTCTACCCATTTCTCCCAAACATAATTGGAAGCGGCATAATTTGGATGCACAAGGTCTTCGGCATAAAAACGGTAATCTCTTAAATCATCTATCACATATTCATAAGAGGGGAAATAAGCAATTTGCTTAGAAGTTTCTACTATTTCATGTACCGCTTGAATGAGCACTGCCTTAGACCTATTATTTTCTACCAAGCCTTCTCTTAAATGACGCACAGGACTAATGGTAAATACAATTTGTAAATGCGCATTAAACTGAAGTAAATCCTCTACCATCTTTTTTAATAATAGAACTAATGCTTCGGGTTTCATTAAATGTTTATCAAACCAATTAGCAGGTGCTTTATGATTATTGGCCACAACTTGTCCTACTAAATGGGTTGATTGATTATTTAGTTTATACACCCAGGCCGAGCCTAATGTAATTACTATATGATCGGCTGTTTTTAAAAAAGCATTTGCATTCGTAATGGAATGATTTATTTTTTCTAATGCATCCTTAGTAGTGATGCCTGAAAAACGACTATGATGATGCCAACTATTCCAAACCTCGTTCAACAAAAAAAGATCGGCTTCGGTATATTGTTTATTTTCAATACAATCTGACAAAGAATTCGCAACGCTAATGGGATTAAATAAAATTCCATGTGGGTTTTCAAATACCTTAAATAAATGTGTATTTAATTTAGCGCCAATATTTTCTGAAAAACAAGAACCTATCAAAAATAGACCATCCCTATAACTAATTTGGTTTTCGGAACGTTTTGAAGCAAGGGTTAATTTAAATTTTAAGGTACTCATCTAAGCAAATTATTTTAAAGGAAACATTCTTTGCTTCATGGCTTCATACAAAATAATACCAGCCGCTACGGAAACATTAAAGGAATCAAAATTTGTCGCCATAGGTATTTTAAAAAAATAATCAGCGGCCTTGGCTAAATAAGGCTGAACGCCTCTGCCTTCATCTCCCATGATGATACAAGAAGGAATGGTTAAATCTAATTCGTGGATATTTTTTTCAGCGCGCATTTCACTAGTGAAAACTTGTATACCATTTAAATGAAGTAAGTCCACTGCTTTTAATAAACTATTCACACGCACAATATGTATATGTTCTAGTGCCCCTGCGCTACTCTTAAAAGCTTCTTCATTTAAAGCGCCTACGCCTTTATCGGGAATAATTAAAGCCTGCGCCCCACAGCAGTGAATGCTTCTTCCAATGGCTCCAATATTTCTGACATCGGTGACACCATCTAGCATTAAAAAAAGGGGTGTCTCTGCTTTGGCCACGACAAAATCAATGACTTCTTGTAATTCTAAATATTTGACCTTAGAAATATAAGCAATTACCCCTTGATGATTCGCCTTTGACATCCCATTTAATTTCTCAATGGGTACTAATTGTATTGGAATACTTTTATCTCTAGCAGCATTTTTAATTTCAGTTAAGCCCTCTCCTTGGGCGTTTTTTTGAATGAGTATCTTTTCAATATTGGTACCCGATTCAAAAGCCTCTATCAAGGGCTGACGACCAATAATAAATTTACGCTCAGTTGCAGGACCACGATCTGTATTAAACCTAGGTCTTGGCTTATAGGGTCTATCTGGTCTTGATTGTCTTTCCTCCATAGAATTCAAAGTTAAACGATTTTTGATTGCATTGCATTCCATTTTAAAATGGCAGCCACTGAAATGGAATCGGTAATTTTTCCTTCCATCACCCATTGTAAAGCTTGGGCAAAAGGCATTTTTTCAATAGCTAATTTTTCTGTGTCTTCTGGCTCTGCCTCTCCTGCCCTTAAGTCTTGGGCTACATAAACCACTGCGTACTCATCAGATACCGAATTAGAAACATGCATGCGCAAAATTTCTGTCCAGGTTTTTGCTTCAAAACCTGTCTCTTCCTTTAATTCTCTTTTAGCAGTAACTAAATAATCGGTTCCTTCTGGGCAACCCCCTTCTGGAATTTCCCAACTGTATTCGTTCAATGGAAAACGGTATTGACCTACTAAATAAGTATCGCCGTTTTCATCAATGACAATAACTCCAATAGCAATATTTTTAAAATGTACTTTACCATATATACCTGGTGTACCCGCAGGCGTAATTACTTGGTATTCGGTTAAATTAATCCAAGCATTATCATATACCAATTTACCGCTAATAGTTTCCCAGGGATTTTTTTCGTTCGTCATAAAATTGTTTTAATCAAGTGTATATGATTCAAATTCAGTTCGCCTATCTCGTCTAAATAAAAAACCCTCTCGTATCTCGAGAGGGTTTTTATAATTCATCAAAACATTATTTTAAACCGAAAGCTTTTTTCACTTTCGCAACATAATCTAATTTCTCCCAAGTAAATAATTCTACTTTCATAGTTTTTGATTTACCATCGGGTGTAGTGAATGTTTTAGTGACTGTTTCATTCTTACGACCCATATGTCCGTAAGCAGCTGTTTCACTATACATTGGTGTTCTTAACTTTAATCTTTGCTCAATAAAGTAAGGACGTAAATCAAAAATGGATTCTACTATTTTACCAATTTGGCCATCGTTTAATTTTACTTTAGCAGTACCGTAAGTGTTTACGTTAATAGAAGTAGGTTTCGCTACACCAATGGCGTAAGAAACTTGTACTAATACTTCACTCGCTACACCAGCAGCTACTAAGTTCTTCGCAATATGACGTGTTGCATAAGCAGCAGAACGGTCTACCTTACTAGGGTCTTTACCAGAGAAGGCTCCACCGCCGTGTGCACCTTTACCACCGTAAGTATCTACGATAATTTTACGGCCAGTTAAACCAGTGTCCCCATGTGGACCACCAATGACAAACTTGCCTGTTGGGTTAATATGATAAGTAATATCGTTGTTAAACAACTTAGCGTATTTCTTGTATTTTGCTTTTACACGAGGAATTAAAATTTCAACAATATCTTTTTTAATTTTCGCTAACATTTTTGCTTCTGCATCAAAATCGTCGTGTTGAGTAGAAACTACAATGGCGTCAATTCTTACAGGCTCGTTCTTGTCGTTGTACTCAAGTGTTACTTGAGACTTTGCATCGGGGCGTAAATATTTGATGGCCTTGTTCTCTCTTCTTAGTGCAGCTAATTCAATTAGAATTTTGTGCGCTAAGTCTAAAGCCAAAGGCATATAATCGTCGGTTTCATTGGTTGCATAACCAAACATCATACCTTGGTCACCAGCACCTTGCTCTTCTTTTTTCTTTCTATCCACTCCTTGATTAATATCGGCAGATTGCTCATGTATTGCAGACAATACACCGCAACTATCTGCTTCAAACATATATTCACTCTTTGTGTATCCAATTTTCTTGATGACGTTTCTTGCAATAGTTTGTACATCTAAATAAGCTTTAGATTTTACTTCACCAGCCAATACTACTTGACCAGTAGTTACTAAAGTTTCACAAGCCACTTTTGACTGTGGGTCAAAGGCTAAAAAGTTATCAATTAAGGCGTCAGAAATCTGATCGGCTACTTTGTCTGGATGTCCTTCAGAAACGCTTTCTGAGGTAAATAAATATGGCATAGATTAGTATTTAAGGAGCAAATATATTAATAAATTCAATTTGAAACCAATGATTAAAGAATATCTATAAATCTAGCTATAAATCGGAATAATAGATATGTAACCTCATTCTAAATTTAGTTCTACTTCCACCCCCCAGCACTACGCGTCCGGTAGCAGCTTGGTTACCTATAGCTGTGGTAAGATAATCTGGAATGGGCGCTTGTTTATTATAAGGATAAGGAGGCACTAAGCTAATAGAGTCATTCACTGGGGCAATGATTCTGAAGTCAAATAAGGAGTCGGTTCTTGAGATTACCCCTTGAACATATCTACTTACATTGAAGTTATAAGAAGCAACATTGTCATAGCCATTAATAGACTTGTATATTAATCTACCTCCAAACTGTGCAAAAGAAGTTGCATTGGTGGTGCCTGTAAAGTCGTTAGGTACATTGCGAATCGCTTTTGAAACTGTATCATAGGTGCCTAAGAACAAATACCTTGGAGGTAATAATTGCGATTCTAAAGTAGCTGCTCCGGCAGCAGTGGGAACTTGCTCTGCAATTAATTCAGCACGATGAATAATTTTATTAGCAAAGTTTTTCAAGCCTGGTATTTTCACCTTTACCATGGTACCTGGACTCGTTTGTACATAAACCAATGAATCATTGGCTACTTTATCCAAATGCTTTGCAATTTCAGCGCCTGTTCTATTACGCTTAATAAAATTCACATCACCATTGCTATAAATACTAAACTTAAAATTAAGTACTGAAGTATCTCTTTTATAAGTTTCTGTCAACGCCGTTGAATTTGTATTATAATAGAGTGCCAATTTAGTATTGGTATCTAATAGATTAATTTTAAGTAATACATTTTTATTGGTAGACGCATCTGCCGTTAAAGCGAATCCAGGGAAATAGGCACGCAAAGTAGTATCACTTCTATAAGCATTGTTAGAATCAAATTCTTTTAAAAATTGAGTTGCAAAACTTTTAGACAATTTAATTCTAATAGTATTTTTGGAAGCTTCGAAACGTGTGATCAAAGAATCTCCAATTCTAGCAAAATCGACATTGGTCTCTCCTAAATTTTGATCAGTTTTAAGATTGTATAATTCAGGATAATTAGAGGCATATAATTTAAAAGCATCCAATGGTGTTGCTGCACTAATTCTTTTTAATTGAACTTTTACAGGCTTCGTAGTATCGCCATAAAAACCTTTATAAGATAAAATTAAAATAGCAGAGTCCACTACTAAACTGTCTTTACTTCCTGCAATAAAGAATGGGAAAAAACTAGGCTTCACTTGAAAGTACATGGAAGCATTGGTGGTTCCAAAAATAGGATCGTTGGTAATATTACCCAATACATGATCGTCTGAACCATAGACCCTCATTGAGTCTGGTCTATCCACTGTTTCTGTGATTACATCTAATATGGTGTCCTTTGTATTATAAGCATCCATCGAAGGAAGCAAACCAAGTCCTAATTCCGAAGTGCCGATTCTTGTACAAGCCGAAAACATCAGCGTTGAAAAAAGAGATATAATAAATATTCTTACTGTATTATTTGATACCATGAATTTAATTTGTCTTTACTTAGATGCAAGTTCGTTGTATAAATCTAAATACTCTGTTAAATCGGAGTCCCATCCGTTAAAAGGAACTACTTTTTTTCCTTTAACAGCAGAAAATTCTGATACTAATTTTTTATCAATAATATCAGATCCAAAAGTAATAGCATCAGCGTAGGTAGCACCACCTCTAAATAAAGCTGCATTGTTTAAATCCTTGAAGGGTTCTAAATCTTTGTCTTTAATATTGGTATTGATAATAGCCTTTGTTAATAAATCTTTATTGAACTTTTCTTCAAATGTATTTTGACCAATGGTGAATACCACTTTAGCATTGGAGAAAACAGGTTCTTTCTTATAAGCATGTTTGATATAGGCTGGAATTAAACCAGTCATCCATCCACTGCAATGAATAATATCTGGAGGCCATCCAAATTTTTTCACTGTTTCCAAAGCACCTCTACAGAAGAAAATAGTTCTTAGTGCATTGTCATCAAACCATTTTTCTGTTTCATCATGAAAAATTTGTTTGCGCTTGAAAAAGTCTTCGTTTTCTAAAAAATAGACTTGTAAACGGGCATTCGGTAAAGAAGCCACTTTTATTTGTAAGGGATAATCGTCTCCGTCTAATTGAACATTGATTCCTGAAAGTCGAACCACTTCATGTAAACGATGTCTTCTTTCATTAATTGCACCAAAACGAGGCATAATACAACGAACTTCTAATCCACTATCGTTGCTTTTTATAGCGAGCTTATTAATTACCTCAGCAAACTCGGTCAGCTCTAAATAGGGCGACATTTCTGTGGCAATATATAAGATTCGTTTTTTTTCAGACATTCCTTTTGGGTTTAACTCAAATCTATGTTTGAGTGTGCGAAGGTACGTAATTGTAAGCACTTTAAGAAACAACAAAAAAGACTAATAAATACCTACTCCCCCCTTCATTTGTAGACAATTGGTCGTAAATTGCAGGGGATTGTTTAATCCCATTAATCATGAGTAAATTTCTAAAAATAGCCTTCTTCTTTTTTATAGGCATATTATTGATTTGGTGGAGTTTACACCAAATACCTCCTCAAGAATGGGACAAATTTACAATTGCCTTACAAAAGTCAAAATTCTGGTTCATTTTCCCCGTGGGGCTCATACTTGGACTCTCCCATCTAGTGCGTGCTTTAAGATGGCGTTTGATTATGGAACCCCTAGGATATAAACCCTCCCTGATGAATACATTTTTAGCAGTTTTAATTGGCTATCTGGCCAATTTGGCTGTGCCAAGACTAGGAGAAGTTTTAAAGTGCACACTACTTTCAAAATACGAGAAAGTGCCTGCTGAAAAAATTATAGGTACCATTGTAGCGGAAAGGGCCTTTGATGTCATTAGCCTAGCTGTTATTTTCTTACTAGCCCTCACCCTTCAATTCAATGTGGTAGAAGCTGGTTGGAATCAATTCAAAGCTTATGGAAAAGCTGCAGGAGACGCTAGCAGCAGCAATCAAGCTACTTATATCATTTTAGCTGTTATACTTTTAGCAACCGTTGCAGGATTTTGGTTTTTCAAATCAAAAATGCAAAATGCAATAGTTACTATTAAAAAAATTATTGCTGGTGTTTGGGAAGGTGTGATGAGTGCGACTAAATTAAAAAAACATAATTTATTTTTCTTCTACTCTTTCGCCATTTGGTTTTTGTATTTGCTAGCTACTTATGTGGGCTTGTATGCAACAGAAGGCACTGGTAGTTCTTTTCAAACCGCTATTAGCTGTCTAGCTTTTGCAAGTATTGGTATGATAATTACGCCAGGTGGTATTGGTGCTTATGCTTATTTTATGGCAAAAGTGTTGGAATTAAACGGAGTGGATTATACTTTAGGATTAGCCAATGGTACTTTGCAATGGTTTTGTCAATTCATAATTATTTTAGTTTTAGGTGGAATTGCTTTAATTGTACTTCCATTATTCAACAAGCAAAAAATTTAAAATGAAAACGCTCGACGCTATTGAAAAAAAAATAATGACTATTGCAACTGCCAAAACTATAATGGCTGCTTTAAAAGTGACTGGGAAAAAAGTTTCTTTCACCAATGGCTGCTTTGATATTTTACACCCGGGTCATTTATTTTCTTTAACGCAGGCAGCGGGAGAAGCCGATTATTTAATAGTGGGTTTAAACAGCGATGCGAGTGTTCGAAAATTAAAAGGCCCTAGCCGTCCCATTAATAACACAGAAAGCAGGGCCATAGTACTTGCCAATTTAATAGTAGTAGATGCAGTGGTGGTATTTGAAGAAGAAACGCCCCTTGAATTAATAAAGGCATTACTACCCGATGTCATAGTGAAGGGTGGCGACTATACAATGGAGCAAGTAGTGGGTGCTAAAGAAGTAATAGCTAACGGAGGCAAAGTCATTATCAACCCAATAGTGGAAGGTTTTTCAACAACTAGTCTTATTGATAAAATGAAAGGCTAAGATAAAACAGACTAAAAAAATAATCTAATTTATAAATTATACCAATATGGAATTTTTACAAAAACTTCTATTGCAAAAGAAAAACGAAGGAAGTTCAACAGGTACGGTGTGGCAAGCAAGTAAAGGTGAAATAATTATTTCTTCCTCTCCTGTTGATAATAAAGAAATTGGAACGGTTATAAGTACTGATAAAGAAACTTATGAAAAAATAATTACCACAGCGCAGGCTGCATTTTTAGAATGGAGAAATTGGCCAGCCCCTAAAAGAGGTGAAGTGGTACGTCAAATGGGCGATGCCTTAAGAAAAGAAAAACAGGCATTGGGCCAGTTGGTTAGCTATGAAATGGGAAAAAGTTTACAAGAAGGTTTAGGTGAAGTACAGGAGATGATTGATATCTGCGATTTTGCAGTAGGCCTTTCAAGACAATTATACGGACTTACTATGCATAGTGAAAGACCTTCACATAGAATGTATGAACAATGGCATCCATTAGGTATCGTGGGTATTATATCTGCATTCAATTTCCCCGTAGCCGTTTGGAGTTGGAATGCAGCACTTGCTTGGGTTTGTGGCAATGTAACAGTTTGGAAGCCTAGTGAGAAAACACCTTTATGTGGTAATGCTATTCAAAATATAATTGCAAAAGTATTTATAGAAAATAAAGTACCGGAGGGCGTTAATAATTTAATTCAAGGAGGACGCGAAGTGGGAGAATGGATGTCAAAAGATACCCGCATTCCACTAGTCTCTGCAACCGGCTCTACCAAAATGGGTAAATTATTAAATACAGCAGTCGCAGCGCGTTTAGGAAAAACTATTTTAGAATTAGGAGGCAATAATGCAATAATCATTTCAGAACATGCCGATTTAGATATGTCTTTAATTGGAGCCGTGTTTGGAGCCGTAGGTACTGCTGGTCAAAGATGCACCAGTACACGCCGTTTAATTATACATGAAAAAGTATATGATAGTTTTGTGGCTAAATTAATCAAGGCTTATGGGCAAATTAAAATTGGTGACCCCTTAGATACAAAAAATCATATGGGTCCATTGATTGACAAAGCAGCTGTAGAAATGTATTTGAGTTCTATTGAAGCTTGCAAAAAAGAAGGGGGTAAATTTTTGGTAGAAGGTGGTGTATTAGAAGGTAAAGGTTATGAAAGTGGATGTTATGTAAAACCTTGTATTGCAGAAGCACTACCCCATTATGCCATTGTACAACATGAAACTTTCGCGCCCATTTTATATGTAATGAAATATTCCAAATTAGAAGAAGCTATTGCTATTCAAAACGGAGTGCCTCAGGGATTGTCTTCTGCCATTATGACTTTAAATATGAGAGAGTCTGAATTATTTTTATCACAAAGTGGAAGCGACTGCGGTATTGCTAATGTAAATATTGGTACCAGCGGTGCAGAAATTGGTGGTGCCTTTGGGGGTGAAAAAGAAACAGGTGGTGGAAGAGAAAGCGGATCTGATGCATGGAAAGCTTATATGCGTAGACAAACCAATACTATTAATTGGAGCAACCATTTACCCTTAGCCCAAGGCATACAATTCGATTTGTAAAAACACAAACTAATATTTACCGAATAAAAACAAAATATGCCCAGACCCAGTGCAACAGAATACGCCCCTTACTACCAAACGTATATTAACTATACCAGCGGTAAAGACTACTCCATTTTAGTTCAACAATACAATGAACGCATTATAGAATCTTGGAATGCCATTCCCTTGGAGAAAATAAATTATGCTTATGCTGAAGACAAATGGACAATTAAACAAATGCTTCAGCATGTCATTGATACAGAAAGAATTTTTGGCTATAGAGCAGTAGCCATTGCCAGAAAAGAACCTAACCCCATTGCTGGCTTTGATGAAAATGAATATGCCAAAAACGCCACTGCCGCGCATCGTAATTGGAAAGAGATGATTGCAGAATGGAAAATGGTAAGACAGTCTACTAATATGTTGTTTAATTCTTTTACAGAAGAAGACTTAAAACAAAAAGGAATTGCTAGTAATAACCCCATGTCAGTAAATGCTTTAAGCTTTATTATATTTGGTCATGCCCTACATCATTTACATGTATTGAAAGAGCGATACGGTATTTAAAATAATTAACGTTAAGCAAAAAGCCCCGAATTTTGGGGGCTTTTAAAATAATTAGAATAAGTAATAATAATTTTTATATTTTTTAAAAAAATTATTATTACTAAAAAGCCCCCGAATTTCAGGGGCTTTTTATATCTTAATAA
>JBAXWU010000036.1:0-15362 GCA_037128235.1 Chitinophagia bacterium
TATGGGTTTGTGAATAATATGTATCCGCAATATTTTCAAAAATTATTTAGTCAATTTAGCCAGTCCTCTATGCGTATGATGCAAAATAGAGAACAATTACTGCAAAATAATTTTGCTTCTTTACTTTTAAATCTATGTTTTATTTTAAGTTTTTCTTTAATGTCCTCCTTGCTTATTTATAATAGACACTTGTTGCCTATTTCTTTTTGGCTTGTCTATTTATATATTTGTCTTTTCTTTACAAGTTTATACCTTGGAAAATATATTTGTTTAGAAATAGCAGGTGCTATATTTAGTACGAAAGAATTAGTAAAGACCTATGTTTTCGTAGTGTTTATGATTAATAAGGTACTAGGCATACTGCTGTTGCCCTTTATTCTTATATTAGCATTTGCAAAGCCCGTTTATTTTCCAGCGGCTATTATAGGGGCTGGAGGCCTTTCTGTACTACTTTTTCTATATCGATATTTATTTTCTCTTACCTCCGTAAGAAACAAATTACATATATCCTCCTTTCATTTTTTTCTTTACCTTTGTGCATTCGAAATACTGCCACTGATGATTTTGTACAAACTAGTACTGCAGTATTTTGGCGGAACTTATTAATAGTAGAATTATAAAAATGGCTATAAAAAAAATACTTGTTTCGCAAGCACGTCCTGAAAGCGAAAAATCGCCTTATTTCGATTTGGAAAAAAAGCATAAAGTATCGCTTCACTTTCATCCCTTGATTCAGTTAGTGCCCATTGCCGCCAAAGATTTCAGAAAAAATAAAATTGACATAGCTGTTTTTACAGCAGTCGTTTTCACTAGCAAACATGCTATTGACCATTTTTTTAGAACTTGTGATGAATTAAAAGTAAGCATCAATCAGGATACAAAATATTTCTGCGTCACCGAGTCGGTGGCACTTTATTTACAGAAATTTATCATGTACCGTAAAAGAAAAGTATTTTTTGGTGCAGACGGCACTAATAAAAAATTATTCGATGTTTTAAACAAACATAAGGCTAATGAAAACTTCTTATATGTATGTAGCGAAAACCAACAAGACAATGAAATTGTGAATTGGTTAAAAGACCATGAATGCAAATTCAATTTGGGCTATATGTATAGAACGGAGTTTAGTGATATTAAAAAAGTATTTGATGAACATAGTTTTGATATAATTTGTTTATTCACGCCAAGTGGTTTAAAAAGCTTGTTTCAGAACATGCCTAAGTTTAAACAAAATGGAACAGCCATTGGGGCATTCGGTTCTAGTACCTGCAAAGCAGTGGAAGAGGCAGGACTTGAATTGCATATTAAAGTACCTAGTCCTCAAACGCCTAGTATGATTGCAGGCTTGGAACAATTTCTTTCCTCTAATAGTAAAAAGAAATAAATAAATTGCATTCAAATGAATGCAAATCCAAAGCACACTAATAGTCTTATACACGAGACCAGTCCTTATTTATTGCAACACGCGCATAATCCAGTTCATTGGGAACCCTGGTCTGAACAGGTGTTGGCGTTAGCGATTGAAAAAAATCAGCCCATTTTATTAAGTATTGGTTATGCAGCCTGCCATTGGTGTCATGTGATGGAAAGAGAAAGTTTCGAAGACGAGACCGTGGCTGCCTTTATGAATGCTCATTTTATTTGTATAAAAGTAGATAGAGAAGAAAGGCCCGATATTGATCATATTTATATGGACGCCTTACAAGCCATGACAGGTTCAGGGGGCTGGCCTTTAAATATTTTTTTATTACCTAATGGAAAACCATTTTATGGAGGCACTTATTTTCCTCCTGTAGCCATGCCGCAAAGAGCTTCTTGGATGGATGTTTTACAGGGCGTCAAAAATGCATTTGAAAATAATTATGAAAAATTGGTAGAACAAGCGAATGAACTCACCCAACATATTGTAAGAAATGTGGTTGTACCTGTGAATACGGAAGAACCGCTGGCAACCAAGGAAGAGGTTGACATTATTGCAGGGCGTATTTTACAACAAGCCGATACCCAGTGGGGTGGATTTGGTAATGCGCCTAAGTTTCCACAAACCTTTGTTTTGCAAATGCTTTTTAGAAATTATGATTTGAATAAACATGAAGCTTCACTCGTGCATGCCATACGCTCTATTGATAAAATGATACAAGGAGGTATCTATGATCATTTAGCAGGAGGTTTTGCAAGATATAGTACCGATGCGCAGTGGCAGGCGCCCCATTTTGAAAAAATGTTATATGATAATGCTTTGTTGATTAGTGTAATAGCAGAGGCTTATCAAATCACGCAAAAGCAGTCTTATAAAAAAGTAATTGATCAAACCATTCATTTTTTACATAGTGAATTATGCAATGAGCAAGGCGCTTATTATGCAGCCCTAGATGCAGACAGTGAAGGGGTAGAAGGTAAATTTTATACCTGGTCTTATGCTGAAATAAAAACATTAATAGACGAATCTATTTTTGAAAATTTTTGTAAATACTATCAAATTACAGAAGCAGGTAATTGGGAGCACACCAATATTTTATGGACTTTGGATGCGATGGAGCTGGGCATGCAGGATGGTTTTGAAAAAGCAAGAGCAACACTCTTGGAAGCAAGGGCCAAAAAAATTAGACCAGCGCTTGATTATAAAATAATTTTATCTTGGAATAATTTAATGATTATTGGACTTTGTAAAGCCTATGAAGCTTTAGGCAATATAGCGTATAAGCAAAAGGCAATGGATACAATGCGTTGGATAGAAGAAAATATGTGGAATGAAAAAGAAAATTATTTTTATCATACAAATACAAAGGGAGTTAATAAATCTTTTGCATTTTTAGATGATTATGCAAGTTTAATTCAAGCTTATATTCATTTGCAAGAAATTACAGGCGATGTTACTTATTTAGAAAAAGCAAAAAATTGGATGCACTATGTGCAAGCACATTTTATTGCAGAAGATGCACTTTTTTATTATTACACCCCAGACTATCAAAAAGATATTATTGTAAGAAAAAAAGAAACCTATGATGGGGCGCAACCAAGTGGCAATTCAATGATTTGCTCCAATTTATATTATTTAGGCACCCTATTTGAAAATGATCAGTGGATAAGTCAGGCGGAACAAATGATCAGGTCGATGCGTAAACTTATATTGCAATATCCATCAGCCTACAGCTATTGGGCTCAAAGTTTTTTCATGATGACTGAGGGGTATCAATCCCTGGTGGCAGTGGGCCCGACAGTTAGAACAGATATTGAAAAACTAATTTCTAGGTTTTTGCCTCAGAAAATACTTCTTTTTATTGATAGACATTTCTCTGCTATACCCATGTCTTTATCGAAGAAAAGTAATGATAATCAGTACTTTATATGTAAGAATAAAACATGCTATGCGCCTGTATCAAGTTTAAACGAATTTTTAGCAAAAATCTAACAACTAATGTTTTAATTTGCATTTCCTATTTATGCAGTGAGAATCAATACTTTCTGCTAAAAAAAAGTCCAAATTTTTTTGTTAAAAATGAAATTTAATTGAAAAAAATTCGTTCTTTAGGAGATAAGAACCGGTAAAAATAAAATATGATTACAAGATTGAAGAAACTGCCTTTAAAACTACCCTTGGTATTAGTTATAATTATACTAGGTTCTATCAGTATATTATCATTTAAACCTACTAAGTTTCGTTCCGACCCTAACATGATTTCAATACCAGGAGGCTCTTTTTATTTGGGACCTAGCGATGAGCAGATAGATATGGCCATGGTCAATAGAAAAAAATTAGTATCTATTTCAAGTTTTTGGATGGACCGTACGGAAGTAACCAATCAGCAATATCGAAAATTTGTAAAATATGTAGCCGATTCTCTTAAATACTTAGCCGTATATGGAGGGGGTGTGAATCAAGCAGAAGATACAGTGAAAGTGGATTGGAATAGAGCCTTAAAAATTAATACCAACAGCAAGGCTGTCATAGAAAAATTAAATGAACTTTTGTTAAGCCCTGATAATCGTATTAAGGGTAAAATAGAAATAGATCCTACTAAATTAATTTACAGGTATTCTTACGTTGATTTAAAAGCAGCTGCAAAAGCCTCTAAAGGATTAGAACAACCCTTGAGTAATTTTTTAGTTTCTCAAACAGAAGCCATTTATCCCGATTCACTAGTTTGGATGAGAGACTTCTCTTATTCCTATAACGAACCTTTTACACGTTTATACTTTTCACATCCATCTTATAATGAATATCCGGTGGTAGGGGTTACTTGGAAGCAAGCAGTGGCTTTCTGTCATTGGAGAACTAATAATAGTAATTTTTATTTAGACAAAGGAAATAAGAGAGACGAAAAAATTGATGGCATTTATCGTTTACCCACAGAGGCAGAGTGGGAATATGCTGCAAGAGGCAATTCCAAAACCAATAATATGTATCCGTGGGGTTCTCCTTATACAAGAACCAAAGAAGGCAGATTACTCGCTAATTTTAAACCAGGAAGAGGCGATTATTTTGGAGGTGATGCGAAGAACGATAATATTTATACCACTAAAGTCCAATCTTTCCCAGAAAATGGCTTTAAACTATATGATATGGCAGGTAATGTAGCCGAATGGACAAGCTCTGTGTATTATGAGGGTGGATATAATTTTATGGGTGATTTCAGCCCAGACTTACAATACAATGCCAAGGAGGAGGATCCTAATTCTATGAAAAGAAAAGTAGTAAGAGGAGGTTCTTGGAAAGACATCGCTTACAATATTCAAGTAAGTACTAGAAATTATGAATACCAAGACACCGCTAAATCCTATATTGGATTTAGATGTGTATTGTCAATGGCGCCAAGAATTAATTAAAAATCAGTTCTAATTATAATTATCATTTTATAATCATCATTTCGAATTAAATAGTATTATATAAAATTTATAAATTTTTCAAATGTCAAATTCTATTTCTCCTAAAACCAATAAGATCATTAACGTAGTTTTCTCTTTAGGAGCTGCGGTAGTTATTATAGCCACATTGGCAAAAATCTTACATCTATCTTGGGCCGATTATGCCTTAATAGTTGGTTTCATTACAGAAGCCGTAATTTTTACTATCTACGCTTTCTTGCCTCCGCCAGAAGTAGGAGATGCAACGCATGCTGCACAAACAGGTGCAGTGGATTCTGTCATGGCGCATTTGGAAGCAGCCAAATTAGATGGTGCTGCTTTTGAAAAATTAAGCAATAGTTTTCAGCGTTTAAACGATACTGCTATGTATTTGGGCGATTTAGCAGATATGTCAAAAGCGAGTAAAGATTTTACACATAATACCAAGGATGCAGCCATTGCTTTAGGTTCTATCAAAGATGCGGCAGGAGTGGTTTCCAATAATTTAGGAAGTTTTGCATCGGCTACCGATGGCGTTAAAAACTTAAATGAGCAGTTTGCTATGATGAGTAAAAGCATGGAAGCTATGAATACCTATTATGCTAAGTTGACTGAAGCTTCTAATGCTATGTCAAGTTCTGCAGACGATGCTATTAGAGCTAAAGAGCAAATTGCATTATTAGCTGACAACCTTACTCAATTAAACAAAGTGTATGGCAATATGATTATTGCAATGCAAGGACGTTAATTTAATTATTCAAATATTCATTTTTTAAAATCTAGTATACATGTCATTACCTAAGGAGCCAAGGCAGAAGATGATAAACATTATGTATATAGTGTTAACTGCGTTGTTGGCATTAAATGTATCTAGTGAAATTCTCAATGCATTTAAAACAATCGAGCAAAGTTTAAATAGTGCAAGTACTATTATTGAAAGAAAAAATGCAGATATTTATAAATCTTTGAAGACAAAAATGTCGGATCCTAAATCGGCAGAAAAGGCAGCTATTTGGGCACCTAAGGCAGAAAAAGCCCATGCCTTTGCTGACGCAATATATACTTATGTAGAATCATTAAAACATGATTTAAAAGTAGAATCTGGTTTAAAAGTTAAAGACGGAAAAGAAGAATATAAAGAAGACAATTTAGATGCCACTTCAAGATTATTTTTAAACAATAAATCGGGCGAGTCAAAAGGGAAGGAGTTATACAATAAATTAGTCCAATTTAGAGCCGATTTAGCCGCCATTGATCCAGCAATTGCAAAAGAAGTCATTCCTAATTTACCTTTAGACTTATCTATTCCTGCTACTTCAAGTATTGCTGGTAAAGACGATTGGGCTTATGCTTACTTTCATATGACGCCCAGTGTAGCGGCCATCACTATTTTAACAAAGTTTCAAAATGATATTCGTAATAGTGAAGCACAAGTAGCCGAATATTGTCATAAAGAAATTGGAGAAGTAGAATTAATTTATGATCAGTTTAATGCCTTTGCTGCTTCTAATTCTCAATACTTAATGCAAGGAGAAGAATTAATCATTACCGCAGGGGTGGGCGCATTTAGCAGTGCAGCAAAACCATCTATTTCAATTGATGGCGTGAATGTACCTATAACAGCAGATGGTTCTGCAATGTATAAAACAACTGCAGGTGCACCAGGTGCCAATATGAAAAGAGTAAGAATTTCTTTTTTAAAGCCTAATGGAGAAACGGCCATTGTAGAAAAAGATGTAAGGTATACAGTAGGTACACCAGCAGGTTTGGTGGTATCAACCGATAAAACAAGAGTATTTTATAAAGGCTTAGACAATCCATTAAGTGTAACAGGTGGAGGCGGCGCTGAAAAAATAAATGTAACAGTAGAAGGAACAGGTGCCACAGTAAGTAAGGCAGGCGCTGGTCAATATATAGTGAAGTGTACGCAACTTGGCAATGTAATAGTGAATGTGAATGATGGTAAATTATCTCAAAAAATTAATATACCCGTTAAGCGTGTTCCAGATCCAATAGCTATTATTGGTGGTAGTGCTGGAGGCAATATGACTGCTAATAAATTTAGAGTTCAACAAGGGGTTATTGCAGATCTAAGAGACTTTGTATTTGACGGTATAAAATTTAATGTCGTTTCATTTATAGTCATTGCTACTGGCAAAGGTTTTGATGAACCAGAAGTAGCCGAAGTCAATGGAGCTGCTTTTGCAGGGGGTGCACAGTCTTTAATAAGAAGATGTCAGCCAGGTTCGACTGTTACCATTGGTGAAATTAAGGTTACAGAGCCAGGAGGAGGCACTAGGAAATTAGATCAAACCATTACTTTTATCTTACAATAATTAAGCAAAAAAAATATTGCTGAATTTTGAAAAAAAGTAAAAAAATATAAGACATGAAAAAATTAATATTCCATAGTTGCCTACTAGTGTTAGCGTTTAGCATAGTAAGTACTGCTAATGCTCAGTTTAATTATAAGAAAAAAGGAGCAGCTGCTAAAGACACAGTAGCCAGTAAAACGCTCGATGCACCTGCAGTTACTGCAGCGCCCATTTCGAAAGTGGCCATTGATTCTAATATAAAATCGACTAAAACAATTGATACCACTATGGTGGGTGGGTTTAATGCGAATAATAAAAGAAGTTTAAGACCTAATTATGGATTTTTTTCTGAGAATAATAAAAGAAAAGCCAATCAACAAAGAACTCCCATGGCTTATGAAAATTTAAGAGAAGAGGACGCCTTGTTTAGTGAGTTTGTTTGGGAAGAAGTGGATGGCAGAGAAAAAATTAATCGTCCTTTTATTTACCAAGCCTATGATGATCTTGGGGATCAACGTTTTTTCGCTCTTTTATTAAGAGCTATTGAAAAAGACGGTGTCGTACCTTTTTCAGCAGAAGGGGGAGACGACCGTTTCACAAAACCATTGGGTATCGACGAAGTGAATGCCATGTTGAAAGGAAGTTTAGATACACAGTTAGTGCAAAATATTAATAATCCCAATGTATTTGATACCAGCATTATTTACAATACCAAACTAGCGCCTAATCCAGATTCCATTTATACATTCAGACTGAAAGAACAGTTTATTTTTGATAATAGAACTAGTAGAATGTATTGCAGAATTATTGGTATTGCTCCGGTGGCTACCATTGTGATTAATAATAAGCCTATTAAACGTACCTTATTTTGGATTTACTATCCAGAATTAAGAGCTACACTTGCTAAGAACGAAGTATATAATCCTAAAAATATTTCAAATAGAATTACTTGGGAAGAACTTTTTGAAAGCAGATACTTTAATGGATATGTTGTAAAGTCTACATTGGATAATTACAATGATAAAATGTTGAATGCTTTGTATAAAGATCCTACTAAAAGATTATTAGAAGGAGAAAAGATTAGACAAAGAATTTTCGATTACGAGCAAGACAGATGGGTGTATTAATCTGCACTTATTAATCCTTTATTATTCAAGCTCTCTTTTTTCAAATGCAGCCTTTAGTATTTGAGCTTTACTAGGGCCTATAATCTCTGAAAGTAATTCAAGCTTGGCTTCTTTTATTTTCTGTACCGATTTAAAATAAATCAATAATAAGTCCTTGGTCTTAGGTCCAATGCCTTCAATTTGATCTAAGCTGTTTTCAAGCGCTCCTTTAGACCTCTTGCTTCTATGAAACTGTATACCAAAGCGGTGTACTTCATCTCTTATATTTCTAATGAGTCGGTGTGCGTCTGACTGCCAGTTTAATTTCAGGGAGTCTATATCTCCTACAAAGAAAATTTCTTCTAAATTTTTAGCAAGTCCAACGGTAGTAACCTGCTGTTGAATACCTAACTCTGTTAAAGCTTCAATAGCGGCATTTAGTTGACCCTTACCACCATCTATTATAATGAGCTGAGGAAGTGCCTGTTTTTTTTCTATTACCGATTTATACCTTCTATACACCGATTCCTTCATGCTGGCAAAATCATTAATACCCACCACTGTTTTAATATTAAATTTACGGTAATCCGATTTACTAGGCTGCCCATTTTTAAAACAAATCATGGCCGATACAGGAAAGGCTCCTTGTATATTTGAGTTATCAAAACATTCTATATGAATAGGCAGTGCACCAAGATGCAGTTGGTCTTTAAGTTCTTGCAAAACTGTATCGTCTTTGATAGGGTTAACCTGTACTAGTTTTTGTTTATATTCCCAATCCTTTAAAGCATAGTCGGCATTTTTTTGAGACAAGGCTAAAAGTTGTTCTTTATCTCCTTGCAAGGGAATGGTATATTTAACGCCTGGTAATACATCTTCCAATTCAAAAGGCAGAATAATCTCTTTGGCCTCAGAGCTAAGATTCGTTCTAAAATAATGTATCGCAAAGGATAAAATAGTTTCTTTATTTTCTTCTAGAGGCACTGTTAAAGGCAATATATGTGTTTGTATAATTCTACCTTCTTGCACCATTAAATAACTCACATAGGCTTGGTCTTCATTATGTGCAATACTAAAAACATCTATGGGGTGTTGATGTTTTGTATAAACCACCGATTTAATTTGGTAGGTTTCTAGCTCTTCTATTTTTCTTTTGGTCAATCCTGCTTTTTCAAATTGCATAGCAGTGGCCTGCTCTTGCATTTTTGTTTGCAAAGTTTGAATGACGGGTTTGATATTACCTTTCAATAAATTTTGCACCTGCTCTATGGATTCATTATAGTCTATTGCTGATTGAAAATTTTGACAAGGTCCCAAACAGTTTCCTAAATGATATTCTAAACAAACTTTAAACTTACCTAATTCAATATTCTTTTTAGTAAGTGGAAGGGTACAGGTTCTTAAAGGAATGGTTTGTTTAATATGGTTCATTAATTCCCTTACTGCAAGTGCATGCGTAAAAGGGCCTATATAAGTGGAGCCATCTTTTATTTTTCTTCTTGTAATATATACCCTAGGGAAGGACTCATTTTTTATAATGATATAAGGATAGGTTTTATCATCCTTTAAATTAATATTATACTTGGGCTGATAATTTTTAATGAGTTCATTTTCCAGTATAAAGGCATCGTGCTCCGAGTTTACAATGGTAAATTGGATATCCTTAATTTTTTCAACCAGTTCAATTGTTTTTTGATTTTCTTGGGTGGCTAAGAAATAGGAACTCACCCTTTTTCTTAGGTCTTTAGCCTTGCCTACATATAATAAAGCGCCCTTCCCATCAAAATACTGATAGATACCCGGTTCATGGGGTATACTGGATTGAATTTCCTTAAACTGCTCTTTTTCCATATTAGCCGCTCTGATCAAAAAATACTATCTAATTAGCCATTCTTCTTTCTCCAATTTGTTGTCTCCACATGGCATAGTATAAGCCCTTCTCCAATAATAAGGAGTCATGGGTTCCTTTTTCTATCACCTGCCCTTTCTCTAATACATAAATTCTTGTGGCATGAATAATGGTAGACAACCTATGCGCAATCATAATAGTTATTTGTTCTCTTTCAGCTGATAGCTGTCTGATGGTATCGGTGATAGATTCTTCAGTAATACTATCTAATGAAGAAGTGGCTTCATCAAATATTAATAAATGAGGATGCCTTAATAAGGCCCTGGCAATAGATAGTCTTTGCTTTTCCCCTCCACTTAATTTCAAACCACCTTCTCCAATTAAAGTAGCTAGGCCATTGCCACCTTTGTCTAAAATATTGGTACAACTAGCCTTTGTAAGTGCAATTAGCATTTCTTCTTCTGTTGCCTTCGGAGCTACAAAGGCTAAGTTTTCTCTAATAGTGCCTGCAAATAATTGTGTGTCTTGAGTAACAAAACTAATTTGATTGCGAAGCCCCGTCATGTCAATATTTTTTGAATGCACATCATTGACTAAAATTTGTCCCTCTTGTGGCTCATATAATCCCACTAATAATTTTACCAAGGTACTTTTACCTGCTCCTGAAGGTCCCACAAAGGCAACGGTTTCACCCTTTTTTGCTTCAAAACTAATATTATCAATGGCTTTAAAATTAGCTGTTTGATGTTGAAAGCCTACTTGATTGAATGCTAAATGTTGTATATCTCCAATAGCAACGGGGTTGCTAGGGGTTTGTTCGATAGGCTTTTTCATTAAAGTATCGAAATTATTTAAAGAGGCTTCTGTTTCTCTATAGCTTAAAATAATACTTCCAATTTCTTGTAATGGACCAAATATAAAAAAGCTATAAAATTGCAAAGAAATTAATTGACCCACAGTTAGTATTTCTTTAAAAATGAGCCACATTAAAGTAAAAGTAATCACCTGTCTTAAAAAGTTCACCATGGTGCCTTGTATAAAACTCAAGGAGCGAACATTTTTTACTTTTTTTAATTCGAGTGCTAAAATTTTATAGGTATTATTATTTAATCTTTGAATTTCTTGTGTGGTTAAGCCTAAACTTTTAATTAATTCAATATTGCGTAAGCTTTCTGTGGTAGTACCTGCCAACGAAGTAGTTTCTTTGACAATTGTTTTTTGAATGACTTTTATTTGCTTACTTAACAAATTGGTAACATAGGCTATAAGGCTGGCACCCCCAATATAAATAGGAATAATGGACCAATGCAATCTGGTAGCATAAATAGACACAAAAATGACACTTACAATAATACCAAATAATACATTTACTACATAGCTAATAAACTTTTCACAATCGGCTCTTGCCTTGGTTAAGATAGAAAGGGTTTCTCCACTTCTTTGGTCCTCAAAGGCTTGATAAGGAAGTTGCATGGAATGCTTTAATCCATCAGTAAATAAGGCGGCACCAAATTTTTGAATAATTACATTCACTGTATAATCTTGAAAGGCCTTGGCTATCCTACTTACCATGGCAGTGCCCACTAATAGCAATAACATATTACTCACGCCCCTTAAAAAATCGGACTGTGTTCTGTGATGACCTGCTGCATCTACGATTGGATTTTTGGCAAATTCGTCAATTAGTTTACCAAAAATCATGGGGTCGAATAAGGAAAAGGTTTGGTTAATACCTGCTAATATAAAAGCGAGTAAAACAAGGCTTCTAAAGGGTTTAATGTATTGGAATAATATCTTCATAATGGGCTTTCTATTAAGTGATCAAAGGTAATAAATATAGGTGGCTTTTAGGCAAAAGGGGGGATTATCCACCTGCTGTTGAAAACTGTAGCTTCTACTAAAAGAGGCATTCAAATCTATTCACCTACATTAGAGTAGCCAATTAATTACCCAATCTGGTTCACCCTATAATATTCAACCTTTAATATGGACACTATGTTATGGAGAAAATTTAACGGAGAAAAAATAGTACTACCTATTAAAGAGGCCGTCAAACAAACTATCATTGCCGAGTCTGCAAAAAAGACAAAATTAAAAGTTTGTATTGGAACAGATAGTCAAGTAAAAGCCAATGTTACTGAATTTGCAACAGTGATTGTTTTTTTAAGAGAGCATAATGGAGGTTTCATGTATATCCATAATGATAAAACCACACAAAAATATCATCTAAAAGAAAGAATGTTATTGGAAGTGGCTAAAAGCATTGAAATTGCTTATGAGCTATGCGATTTATTTATAGAATATAATATTGAAATGGAAGTACATGCCGATATTAATACGAATCCGCAATTTAAAAGTAATGACGCTTTAAAAGAAGCCATGGGTTATATATTAGGAATGGGTTTTGCCTTTAAAGCCAAGCCGGAAGCTTTTGCAAGTAGTTGCTGTGCAGATAAAGCAGTGAATTAAAAATTGAATTATTAATAAGCTTAAAGCCCCTCTGCGTCTAATTTATTGTATTGGTCTATACAGGCAATCACTTCATCCACGCCCGTTCTTTTTTCTGCACTCGTTACAAAACCTTGTGGTAAAAAAGGAAGTATTTCGTTAAGCTTCTCAAAAAATGATTTTACATTTCTTGCTACCACACCCGGTTTCTCTTTGTCTGACTTAGTGAATATAAGGGTGAAGGGAATTTCCCATTTGAATAATTGTTCTACAAATTCTAAATCAATTTTTTGGGGAGCATGTCTGCTATCAATTAAAACAAATACACGATTTAAGTTTTCTCTTTTTCTTAAATAGTTTTCTATCATTTGCTCCCATCTTCTTCTGCTACTTTGCGATACTTTGGCAAATCCATAACCGGGTAAATCTACAATATACCATTTGTCTTGTTTGCCCTTGGCAACACTGTTGCTTGTAATTTCAAAATGGTTAATAAGTTGGGTCTTTCCCGGTGTACCCGAAGTTTTAGCTAAATTTTTTTGTGCGCAAAGCGCATTTATAATAGAAGATTTACCCACATTACTTCTTCCAATAAAGGCATATTCCGGCGCTTTCAATGTGGGGCATTGATCAAAATTGGGACTAGAAATTAAATAAGTTGCTTTTACAATTTTCATACTAGGCTATCAGCAGAATAATTAGCTTTTAATGTATCCATACTATTTTAGCTGCTTATTCTTAATTAAATTTATATTTTGAGGCCCTAGGAAATTTTATATTGACCTTATAATTGTTTAAAGATAATATTAATTAACAATTTTCTTAAATTAATACATCACCGGTCATCTCAATAGGTATTTCTAATCCCATTACTTTTAAGATAGTAGGCGCTAGATCACCTAATTTTCCTGGTTTTATGCTGCCTTTCCACTGCTTGTCTATAATAAAGAAGGGCACTAAATTGAGTGAATGCGCTGTATTAGGGCTTCCATCTTCATTAATCATGTAATCGGCATTACCATGATCGGCTGTTAAAAATATAGTATAGTCATTTTCCAATCCTGCCTTTACAATTTTTTCAACGCAGGCATCTACTGTTTCCACTGCCTTTATTACTGCAGTAAATACGCCGGTATGCCCAACCATATCGGCATTGGCAAAATTTAAGCAAACAAAATCGGGGTTACCTGCTTTAATTTCCGGTAATAATTTATCAGTTAATTCAGCAGCACTCATTTCGGGTTGTAAATCATAAGTGGCAACTTTAGCAGAAGGGGCCATGATTCTTGTTTCTCCTTCAAAAGGTAATTCTCTTCCACCACTAAAGAAAAAAGTTACATGCGGATACTTCTCCGTCTCCGCAATTCTAATTTGTTTCTTATTATGTTTTGCTAAAACTTCGCCCAAGGTATTTTCTAAATTATCATTTTCAAAAATGACATTTATATTTTTAAAAGTCTCATTGTATTTTGTAATGGTGGTGTATTGTAAGTCCAATTTTTTCATGCCAAAGTCTGGAAAATCCTTTTGGCTTAGTACTTCCGTAATTTCTCTACAACGATCGGTTCTAAAATTAAAGCAAAGCACTACATCGCCGTCTTTAATAGTAGCAATGGCTTTGCCTTTTTCTGTTAAGACGGTTGGTTTTATAAACTCATCTGTAATATTATCAGCATAGTTTGCTTTAATAGCATCCATGGCAGTAGTCGCTGTTGGCCCTTCTGCTTTCACTAATGCATTATAAGCTAGTTGAACTCTTTCCCATCTTTTATCACGGTCCATGGCGTAGTATCTACCACTTACCGTTGCTATTTTTCCTACTGATTTTTTTAAATGATTTTCAAGATCTTCTATATAGCTTAATCCACTTTTAGGATCGGTATCTCTTCCGTCGGTAAAGGCATGTATATAAACAGCACTTAATCCATTGGATTTACATACATCACAAATGGCTTTCAAATGACTGGTATGAGAATGCACCCCGCCATCGCTTACTAAACCTAATAAGTGTAAGGGTTTATTATTTTGTTTGGCATAATCGATGCTTGCTAATAAACTAGGGTTGCTAGCTAATTCTCCTGTTTTAATGGCTACATTAATTCTTTGTAATTCTTGGTATACAATACGTCCTGCCCCTAGGTTTAAATGACCTACTTCGCTATTACCCATTTGCCCATCGGGCAAGCCCACTGCTTCTCCGCAAGTAACAAGTGTAGTATTAGGGTAAGTCTTATATAAACTTGAAACGAAGGGTACACTTGCTTGTTGTATAGCATCTGAAGCAGGTACAAGCCCCAAACCCCAACCATCCATAATTACTAAGATTACTTTTTTAGACATAATGGTTACTTTATTTTTAGCCTTAACTTTGTTTTATTAATTTGTACTACAAAGTTTCAAAATACTAGGCAGACTACAAACTTTATACTGTTATAATACCTGAAAAATGAACAAAAAAGGCAAATCAAATACCAATAGTCAAAATAGTTCCCCTTTAGTGTATAGCACTAATCCAGCTTATATGCTCCCAAAGGAAGAAGCATCCACCATTACACTATCGCCAGCAGAACAAGCATTAAGAATTATTTTAGAGACAAAACACAGAGCTGGAAAAACAGTGACCATTGTGTATGGTTTTGAAGGTACGCTTGATGCGATGAATGAATTAGGAAAAGCCTTAAAAAATTTTTGTGGTACAGGAGGTTCAGTGAAGGATGGAGAAATTATTATTCAAGGTGACCACCGTCAAAAAATATTCCAATACTTAAAACAAAAGGGATACCAAAAAGCGAAGCTCTA
>JBAXWU010000037.1:0-15134 GCA_037128235.1 Chitinophagia bacterium
TACCACCAAAATAAACAGGCATGCCGGCTGCTTGATATAATTCTATTTTTTTTCTCAAATTGGGTGTTACAAAAGAAGTACCAAAACCTAATTTGATGACATCGGTATGCGGCCCTGCTACACTTAGAAAATTTTCAGCCTCTCCATTACTCAAGCCCTTATCCATCACCATGGTAAGTCCACTTTTTCTTGGTTTGGATGTTCTTTCAGGTATTTGAGTTAGATGATAATTCATTTTTGTATTTTTTTTATTTATAATTACCGCAAAGGTAACTTAAATAATATTAAGACTTTTTCACCTTCTTAAATTGACCAATTAACTCCGCCACTTTAGGATCATGTACAATTTCAGGATAGAATTTGGTGAATTTTTTTAATAGTTTAGACGATTTAGATAAGGCCATTTCTAATTGCAATAAACCTTCTGCAGTCTTGCCCATCATAAACAAGATAGCACTACGATAAAAAATAAAAATTACTTTTCCTTGGGTAGACATATAGGCAAGTTCGGTTTGCTCCAAGGCGCTATCCAACTGTTCATTGGCCACTAAACATTTAATTAAGTATTCCCAACCTGCAATTTGCTTTGGCTTATTTTTTACGACTGTTCCAAAAAATTGAGCTGCTTCTTTAAACTGCAATAAATGCAAATAACACTCACCCATTAAAATATAATATTCATTAATATGCTTATGAATTCTTAAAGCATGCTCTAATTGCTTAATGGCTAATTCCCACTGCTCTTCTTGCATATAAGTGCCCGCAATTTTTTGGTAGAGCCTGCTATCGTCGGGGTTTAAGTGTGCTGCTTTTTTATAATGAAATCTTGCTTGCGCAAAATTTTTCATTCTATGATAACAATGTCCAATGGCTTCATAGATAACATCTTCAGGCCTTGATAATTCTAAAACTTTTTCTAAGGCTTCAATAGCTTCTCTATATTTTCTAATGCGTAAAAAGGCATCGCCCATATTACGATACGCATAATCAAATTTTTCATCAATGACTATCGCATACTGATAAGCGTCAATGGCTTTCTCATGTAATTTAATACCTTGGTAAGCAGCCGCTAAATTAAACCAAGCCAAAGCATTATAAGGTTGTTCATCAATGATACGTTGATGCAAACGAATACTCTCTTCATTTCTTCCTGTGAAATCGGTCCAGAAACAAATTTTATACAAGGCTTCTTCATTGGTAGGATCTTCTTCCAAAATTAATTGCAAGCAATCAAATACTTTATCAAATGCTTCATGATCATCGTAGACATCGGCTAATTCAAATAAAACTTCGGTTCGATCTGGTCCTTCAAATAAATGCAAGGCTTCTTGTAATAAAACAATTGCTTTTTCGGGTTGATCCAATGCTAAATAAGCATCTGTTTTTAAGATGAATAAATTCATATCCTTATGATCATATAAGGCAGCCGTATCTAATAATTGTAAAGCCTCTTTGTATTTTCTAGTGGCTAGTAATAAATCGGCCTTCTTAATCATGAGCAAAGCAGAAGAAGGATATTGGTTCAAGGCAATATTGGCCGCTTCAATCGCTTCCCCAATTTCATCCTTCTCGTCAAGGTGTTCGATGATCCTTTCAAAATCATCTTCTTCAATATAGGAGTTGGTCCTACCTAGTTTTAGGTTCTGGTACCTTTGCATTAATTCATGAATATCTCCGCCCTCCTCGTCACGATGGTTATCGAACATGGCTTTTTAATTAATGGGTTAGGAATAAAGCATTGATTATCAATAATTTAAAAAATAAAATTTGGGCCTCATTGCTTTAAATAAATATACAATTAACCTATTAATTACCAATAATTTCTTCTTCACATAGCCCTTAAATTAGGTTAAAAATTAATTTGTTGCCGAAATTGTAAAATACTTACCTTTGGAACGACCATGCGTACTATAAAAAACATATTCATAATTACCTGTTTAACGACTGTATTATTCATCGCGGAGAGCAGTTATGCCTCTACTATTGTAAATGGTAGCAGCGATGCTAAGAGATTGGTGGAAAAATATACATTGAAGAACATTGGAAACCTCACCCATAAGACAGCTACTTTTTATACTTTAAAATCTAGTTTAGAATTCAAAGGTATTGCCTCTATTAATATGAATAATTCTGTGAATAATAGCAATTATCTTAAGTACAATAAGGGTAATATTTCCTACGTCATTCCTTATCGTTACAAGGTGGTTTTGTCTAAATTCAAAACACCCACTGCAGTTCAGCCTTAATGCTGAATGACTAATTATTTCCTAATCTAGTTTTATTATTTTTTTCGCTACTACTTTTCGTCTATTGCTTGATACAGTTCACTATTAATTGCAAAAAGGCTTAATGATAATGGACTTAAATCCAATTTCGTTGCTAGATATTTAATCTGCACACCCTTTGCGCTAGTAATAATATAAGACAGCACCAAGCCAGGTATATTTTTGAAACCTAACTCAAATTGATTCACTGTTAAGTTCAAAGAGTCGGTATACAAAATATCATAAATAGATCCGTCACTCCACTTTAATTGCAATGCTTTGCAGTGGTATCCTAAAATATGAATAGTAGTGTCAGTAGGTATTTCTTCTTGAGCAACTAAATTGTTTTTTGATAGAGGTGGAAAGCTAATCGTTTGCAAAAAATGGCTTTGCCCAATATCCTTCGTAATAGTTGCTTTATCTAATTGTGTATTGAATAAAAATGTTTGTACTAACTGAGCCGTAGTTAAAGTCGTCTTGCATTGATTCCCTTTTACCCAAATATCTTTAGTACCAATAGCAGTCATAGTTCCATCTGCTACTTGTGCAGTGATTTGAAACTGAAGGGCACACTCTCCCACTAGCTTGGTTTGAGCATGAGCTGCAGCCGTGAAGAAGAGGAGGCTTATAATTAGGGGGGTAATTCTAAACTTCAGGGGGGTTTGGGGGGATTGTTAGTTTATTTTTTTGTCTTGTCTTTTAAGGCTTGTACTTTTTTCTGAGTCTCCATCAATTGCTCATACTTGCCTTGCCAATTACTTTTTTTCTTAGGCGTTTTACGTTTTATTTCAATACCCGCCAATATTTTATCATGATCAATGATGACCTTTTGAATCAATAACTGCATAAGTAAGGTAATCACGTTAGAAACAGTATAGTACCAAGTTAAAGCCGATGGCAATCCATTAAATATAAATAATAAAACGAATGGAAAAATATAAGGCATGTACTTTAAAGCAGGGTTATCCTGTGTAGGTGTCATGGCCATATTATAAACAGACATGAGCAAACTAGTAATAACTGCAGTAAGGGTAAATAAACTAATATGATTACCAAAACTAGGTATAGTAAAAGGAAGTGTTGCAATGGAGTCATAGCTAGATAAATCATGACTCCACAAAAATGATTGACCTCTTAAAGAAATATTGGAATTAAAGAAACTATATAAAGCAAAGAATATTGGAATTTGCAATAAGGCTGGAATACAACCACCTAAAGGATTTACCCCTGCCTCTCTAAATAATTTCATTTGTTCCATGGCAAAGCCTTGTTGATCATCTCCCAGCTTTTTCTTGATAGCGTCTAATTCCGGCTTCAATACTTTCATTTTAGCACTACTTAAATAACTTGAATAAGTAAGTGGGGAAGTGACTAGACGAATAAAAATAGTTAACAAGAAAATAACCCATCCAAAATTCTTAATAAAGCCTGAGAAGAAATCAAATACAGGCATTAAAATATATTTATTAATGGGGCGTACAAAAGAATATAAGTCTCTTCCTAAGTTGACTATTTTTTCCATTTCTGGTGCCTGTGCCTTCAGAATTTGAAAGTCATTAGGGCCGTAGTAAAGAGACAATGCGATATTTACATTCGGGCCAGCCACCTTGGTTTGAAATTGAGATTGAAGCGCTGCTAAATTATGGCTGCTATCTGTTTTACGTTGCCAGTTTAAGTTTCCTGTAGCAAAACCATCTTTAGCTATTAAGGTTGTAGAAAAGAATTGTTGTACCAAGCCTACCCATTGAATTGGTTTTTCAAAAGCCTTGGTATTCTTACTTGAAACATAATCAAATTCACCCCCTTCTGAAAAACAGATATTGGACATCTGACGCTCATACACCGAAGTACGCTCTTGTTGATAAGAATGTACATCCCAAATTAAGTTTAACTGTTGGTTGGTTAACAATTGATCGGCGCCTTCTAATTGTATATTCCAATCAATATTATACTTATTCGCTTCTAATGTAAACTGATGGCGAATGGTTTTACCAGCAGGGGTGGTATAGGCATACTCAATTTTTTGGGCACCCTTTTCACCAGCAGTAATGGTCTTGGTTGGAAATAAAATATGATTGACTTGGAGCGTTTTATTATCCCCCACATTAATAGGATAATTTAAAGAACTACTATCTCCTAATGTAACTAACTCCTTTTTGTAATTAGTATATTTTTTAAGTGTTACTTCAGCTACTTGACCCCCTTTGTTACTAAACTTCACCTTCACCAAGTCATTCTCTAAATAAGTAAACTGTTCTTTTACAGTATCGATATTGTTTAGAACAGCACCCGTAGTGGAATCTAATTTTACAGGATTTTGTAAAGCAAGGGCTTTGGCCTCAGTGGCTTTTACCATGGCAACAGAATCATCAAAATGCTTTTTATAAGTAGCTAAGTCGGTTTGTTGTTTGTTGGTGTACCAGAAGTACATAAAAAACAAACCAGCCAATAAAACAAAACCAATGACTGTATTTTTATCAGTATTCATACGTGAAATTTAATCGTAATTAACGAGGGCCAAAGGTATCGTTTTTTTACAAATTTCGGCTGTATTTACCCCCTACCTGGTAAAGGGTATTGGAAATTTCCCCTAAACTGCAATATTTGACCGCTTCCATTAAAACGGTAAATATATTATCATTTTGCAAGGCTGCATTTTGGAGCATTTTTAGATTATGAGCACTTAAGGACTGGTTCCTTTTTTGGAAGCTAGCGAGGTTTTTAATTTGTAGATTTTGTTCTGTGGAGGAAGATCTAAAGATGGCTTGTTGGTCGGCATTATTTTTTTGATGCGGTTGTACAAAACTATTCACCCCAATAATGGGTATTTCTCCGGTATGTTTTTTAGTTTCATAATGCAAACTTTCTTCCTGAATTTTTGTACGCTGATACATTCTTTCCATGGCACCCAATACGCCTCCTCTATTATTTATTCTTTCAAATTCTTGCATCACTGCCTCTTCTACTAAATCGGTTAACTCCGTAATTAAAAAACTTCCTTGTTGAAAATTCTCCACCTTGGTGGTACCTAATTCTTTATTAATAATTAATTGAATGGCTAAAGCGCGTCTTACACTTTCTTCAGTGGGTGTTGTAATGGCTTCATCATAGGCATTGGTATGTAAACTATTGCATTGGTCATAGATAGCATATAAGGCTTGAAGGGTAGTTCTTATGTCATTAAAGTCTATTTCTTGTGCATGCAAACTTCTTCCACTAGTTTGTATATGATATTTTAATTTTTGTGAACGCTCATTGGCATGGTATTTATGTTTCATGGTATTGGCCCAAATTCTTCTAGCCACTCTTCCTATCACTGCATATTCCGGATCCATTCCATTGCTAAAGAAAAAACTTAGGTTGGGTATAAAATCGTCAATGGCAATACCTCTATTCATAAAATATTCAACATAGGTAAATCCATTGGCTAAAGTAAAGGCCAACTGCGTAATAGGATTAGCCCCTGCTTCTGCAATATGATAACCAGAAATAGATACACTATAAAAATGTTTGACTTTATTTTCAGCAAAATAGGCTTGTACATCGCCCATCATTTTTAATGCAAAATCGGTAGAAAAAATACAAGTATTTTGTGCTTGGTCTTCTTTTAAGATATCTGCTTGCAAAGTGCCTCTCACTTGAGAAAGTACTTCTTGTTTAATTTTGTTATACACTGCTGGCGCTAATACCTGATCACCTGAAACACCTAATAATTGAAGCCCTAAACCATTATGCCAGTCTTTAAAATTTAATGATTTGTTCACATTAAAATATTCAGGCGGGGTGGCTCCTTTAAATAAAACCTTCATTTTTTTATGCACAGCTGGCCATAATTTGTTTGCCGTTATATATTTTTCACAAGCTTGGTCTATGGCGGTATTGAAAAACTGTGCCATAAGAATAGGTGCTGGGCCATTAATGGTCATACTTACAGAAGTACTAGGACTATTTAAATCAATGCCACTATATAATTTTTTAGCATCGTCAATACTTGCCACATTCACACCTGCATTACCAATTTTACCATACACATCTAATCTTTTTTCTGGATCATGTCCATATAAAGTAACACTATCAAAAGCAGTAGAAAGACGAATGGCATTTTGCCCCTTACTTAAAAAATGAAATCTTGCATTGGTTCTTTCTGGACAACCTTCGCCTGCAAACATTCTAGTAGGGTCTTCATTACCTTGTTTAAATTTAAATACACCTGCAGTATAAGGAAAATAACCAGGCAGGTTTTCTTTCAAATGCCAGTGCGCAATATCTCCCCAATCTTTAAAATTAGGCACTTGCACTTTTTGAATAGTGGTTCCCGATGGAGTTTCAAAACTAAGTACTTGTTTTATTTTTTTCCCTTTTTGATCTATTTCTAAAAATGGCTTTTTATACGCCGCTGCCTTTGCAGGCCAATCTAGTATTAACTGCTTTACTTCTTTGTCAATAGCTTGCTCAATGAGTTGATTAACTTTTAGTATTTTTTTATCCTCTTGTAAACTTGGCTCTTTTAATACTTCTTGAAAGCAGTACCATTTTGAAATAATATTTTTTTGTTCCTCTATCCATTGATTGTTTTTTTGAATAGTAGTTACAATCTCTCCTAAATACTGAGTTCTTTTATTGGGAATAGTGGGTGCTGTTATTTCATTTTCATTATACTTCGGCTCCCATGGAAGAAGATTCCATTTTATGGTATGCGTTTGATAAACAATGGCAGCTAGTGCATTATACATGGCTTGCATACCGGGGTCACTGAAATGCGAGGCAATGGTTCCAAATACTGGAAGGCTATTTTTTTGATCTTCCCATATATGATGCGAACGACGATATTGTTTTCGCACATCTCTGACTGCATCTAAACCTCCAGCCCTATCAAACTTATTAATGGCAATTAACTTTGCATAATCAATCATATTTATTTTCTCCAATTGTGTAGGCGCCCCAAATTCAGGTGTCATCACATAAATGGGAATACTTACATAATCTACAATAGTGGCATCATTTTGTCCCACTCCTGCGGTTTCAATAATAATAGCATCGTAGCCTGCTTCAATTAATAGTTCAATGATGGCGTCCATTGAATGGGCAATGGTATTTTTATCAGACCTAGTGGCCAAGGAGCGCATAAAAACATTTGGATGATCGATGGCATTCATACGAATACGATCCCCTAGTAAGGCACCTCCTGTTTTTCTTTTACTTGGGTCGACAGAAATAATGGCAATGGTTTTATTAGGGTTGGCTAATAAAAAATATTGAATAAGTCTATCACAGAGGGTAGACTTTCCAGCCCCGCCTGTTCCGGTAAGCCCTAGAATAGGAATATTTTTCTTCTCTTTTTGAGTATTTGTTTTTTGATTACTCTTTTTGGTTGCGCTATTTTTGGAGGGAGAAATTTTAGAAGTATTATTTTTCGTAGTACTATTTTGCAAAAGCGTAATTGCTCTACTGATAGGTCGAGGATCTATTTTTTTAGGAAAAGATAATTTCGGTAATTTATTTTTTGGAAAATCTTTTAATGTATAATCACATAATTGAATCACTTGTTCAATCATTCCTTCAATACCTAATTTCAATCCATCTTCAGGTAAATATATTTTTGAAATACCAATTTTTTCTAAGTAAGCTGCTTCTTTAGGTAAAATAGTACCACCGCCACCACCTACAATTTTAATATGTCCATAGCCAGCTTCATTTAATAATTTTCTAACGTAAGTGAAAAATTCAATATGCCCACCCTGATAAGAAGTAATGGCAATGCCTTGTACATCTTCTTCAATAGCAGCTGCTGCAATTTCACTAGCAGAACGATTATGTCCAAAATGAATAATTTCTGCACCTTTTTCTTGGAGCACACGACGCATAATATTAATGGAGGCATCATGTCCATCAAATAAACTAGTGGAAGTAAGGATACGTATATTATTCATACTATAAAGCTAACAAATGTTAGCAACATGACAAACTAAAACAAAATAATAACAGACAAAAAATAGCTAGCCTTTTTTAGCTGCCTCTATTTTAGCGGCTGCAATAAAATGTACGAATAAGGGAGCTGGATGCTCAACAGTACTTTTTAATTCTGGATGATATTGAACGCCAATAAAAAAAGGATGATTGGGCAACTCAATAATTTCAACAAGGCCTAATGCTGGATTCAACCCACTAGTCACCATTCCATTATCTTGGAATGATTTCAAGAAGCTATTATTAAATTCATAGCGGTGTCTATGTCTTTCATTAATATTAGTACTGCCATAAATTTTATAGGCTAGTGTATCTTTAGCAATGGTACAAGGATAAGAGCCTAAACGCATGGTACCACCCTTCATGGTAATTCCTTTTTGATCTTCCATCATATCAATCACTGGGTGTTCTGTATTGGGATCCATTTCAACAGAGTGCGCCCCTTTTAAATGTAGAATATTACGGGCAAATTCAATCACGGCCATTTGCATTCCTAAACAAATTCCAAAGAAAGGTAAATTGTTTTCTCTTGCATATTTAACGGCAACAATTTTTCCTTCAATACCTCTAGCACCAAAACCAGGCGCTACTAATAAACCATGCAAGCCAGCAAATTGCTCATTCACATTTTCCTCCGTAATATTTTCACTGTGCACATTCACCACATTTACTTTCACCTCGTTCATAGCACCTGCATGTATAAAACTTTCAAGGATAGACTTATAGGCATCTTGCAATTCAATATACTTTCCAATAAGACCAATATTCACAGTGCTTTTAGGATGTTTTAATTTATCTAAAAAAACATTCCACTTGGTTAAATCTGGCTCCTTGAAATTTTGAATATTTAATTTCTTAAGTACAATTAAATCCAATTGTTCTTTTTGCATTAATAAAGGCACTTCATAAATGGTGCTGGCATCCAATGATTCAATGACATTACCTGCTTTTACATTACAGAATAAAGCAATTTTATTTTTGATATCATCAGTTAAAGGATGTTCTGTTCTACATACAATCACATCGGGATGAACGCCTGTTTCACTTAACATTCTAACACTATGTTGTGTAGGCTTTGTTTTTAATTCTTTAGCAGCACTTAAATAAGGAATAAGCGTTAAGTGCACCACCATCACATCTTCTTCTGGTAATTCCCATTGAATTTGACGCACGGTTTCAATAAAGGGAGTACTCTCAATATCCCCCACTGTTCCACCAATTTCAGTAATGACAATATCAAACTTACCATCCTGCCCCAATAGTAACATGCGACGCTTAATTTCATCAGTAATATGCGGTACCACTTGTACTGTTTTACCTAAAAATTCGCCTGCTCTTTCTTTATTAATAACTGTTTGATAAATTCTTCCTGTAGTTACATTATTCGCTTGTGAAGTAGGCGTATTTAAAAAACGCTCGTAGTGTCCTAAATCTAAATCGGTTTCTGCTCCATCTTCTGTTACATAACACTCTCCATGTTCGTAAGGGTTCAAAGTACCTGGATCCACATTAATATAAGGATCAAACTTTTGTATGGTCGCAGTAAAACCTCTGGCTTGCAGTAATTTTGCCAAAGAAGCGGCAATGATGCCCTTACCTAAACTACTCGTTACACCGCCCGTTACAAATACATACTTTGCCATACTATATTATTAGTTCATTTTTTGAAAATAGTTTTTACCCAATAGGAATATTCTATTGTGTATAAACCAATTACAAAATGGTTAATTTACTTTTTTGGACCTATCTTTATTTGGAAAAATTCTTAGAGGTCGTACAAACCTACGCCAAAAAAGGGGGGTAACAAAATCGCAGCTAAGACTCAACAAAAATGTTTATAACTGTTATATAAAAGTGAACATCTTCAATTAAAATAAATAAAAATCAATGAAAAAAGCCATTTATGTCCTATTTAGCGTCCTTTTGACAGCTAGTTTAATAAGCTGGAATTGGAACAAATCGCAACACCCAACAGTAGAAAAAGCGGAAGTAATTGAGTGTTTGAATATGGAAACACAACAAGCTTACCAATTAGAGGCAGGCAGGCCTGCTTTTGCTGCATTGCATCCTTCACCTCTTGTTGTGAACCCAGAAAACCTACTAGGGAAAATGATGTCTTTTGATGCTGCCGATGGTAAGCAAGCCAACGCTTATTTTATTGCTGCTAAAAAGAAAACTAATAAGTATTTAATAGTGATTCAAGAATGGTGGGGATTAAATGACAATGTAAAAATGGAATCAGATAAATATTATAGTGACTTAGGAGATGTGAATGTAATTGCGGTAGACATGTATGATGGAAAAGTGGCTGCTACACCAGACAGCGCTATGAAATTAATGCGCGGTGCGGATATGGGAAGAATGACAGCTATTATTCAAGGGGCTATTAAATATGCAGGATCTAAAGCATCCATATATAGTGTGGGTTGGTGTTTTGGTGGTATGTGGAGTTTACAGACTGCCATACTTGCTGGACCACAAGCAAAAGGAACAGTAATGTATTATGGTAGACCAGAAACGAATATGGATAAATTAAAATCTATTCAATGTGATATCATTGGATTTTTTGGCAACTTAGATCAAAGCCCTTCTCCAACCATGGTGAATGATTTTGAAAAGAACATGAAAGAAGCTGGTAAGAATTTAGCGGTGAATAGATATGAAGCAGGGCATGGTTTTGCGAATCCAAGCAATCCAAGTTATAATGCTGCTGCTAAAGAAGATGCTTATACAAAAGCGATTGCGTTTTTGAAAGCACACTAACTCTTTGTAAGTAAACTAAATAATTTTCAACGCCTCCCTGGCAGGAAGCCAAAGTCCGGCTTTTGAAAACTATTTAGTTTACTTATATATTTTACATTTATAAAATAAAGAGAAAATATATCTATCCCTTGGCTCTCCGCTCGCTTTGCTCGAAGGATCGCTACGGAATAGTATATTTTCTCTTTTGTTTTTAAAAAGGAGACTTAGTAACTCTTTGAGGGAAGCAAATAATTTTTAACATAGTCAGTAACACCTTCCTCAAGGGTTGAAAATGGTTTATCATATCCTGCAGCGCGCAGTTTTGCCATATTCGCTTCTGTAAAGTATTGATACTTGTCTCTAATGTCCAAGGGCATATCAATGAATTCAATAGTAGGTTTTAAACCTTGCGCTATAAAAGTATTAGCCGCTAAATCATAAAAGCTTCTAGCCTTTCCGGTGCCTAAATTATATAAACCGTTTTTAGCTGGAGTCCAATTAGAAGCAAACATTTCGTGCATCATCCATCCAATCACATCCACTAAGTCTTTTACATAAATAAAGTCTCTTAGTTGTTCTCCATCTTTAAAATCGGGGCGGTGACTTTTAAATAATTTAACCAAGCCCGTTTCTTTAATTTGATTAAAGGCATGGAAAATAACACTGGCCATTCTAGCCTTATGCCCTTCATTAGGACCATAGACATTAAAAAACTTCAATCCTGTCCAAAGTGGAGGTTGCTCTGTTTGCGCAATAACCCATTTATCAAATTCATTTTTACTCACACCATAAGGGTTCAGTGGAACCAATTTGTCTAAAATAGTATGGCTGTCATCGTATCCTTGTTCACCACTGCCATAAGTAGCAGCCGATGATGCATAAATGAATGGAATTTGTTTTCTAGTAGCGTATTGCCAAAGCGATTTTGAATATTCAACATTCAATTCTTCATGAATAGCATAATTAAATTCTGTGGTATCGGTTCTAGCGCCCAAGTGAATGATGATATCAATTTCATAGTCATCATTAATTAACTGGTCTAAAAAAGCCTGACGCTCTATAACCTTTGTATATGTTTTTTGCTCCCAGTTTTTTCTTTTTTCCTCCACCCCAAAATCATCCACCAATAATAAATTAGTCAACCCCTTTTCATTTAAATACTGCACCATTACAGAACCAATAAAGCCTGCAGTGCCCGTAATGACTATGGTAGGTTGTTTGGTCATTTATTTTGAAGCTAATTTATTTTCAATGGCAGTATCATAACTATTTTTCCAACTAGCAATGCTTCCCCAATTTTCACCATCCACAGTTATTGTACCTTCTGTTACTTTACCTAAAACAGTAAAGTCAATATTTAATTTCTTAGCAGCCACTTCAATACTTGCCAACTGCGCAGTTGAACAAGAAATAACTACTCTTGATTGTGCCTCACCCATCCAATAAGCATCTTTTCTTAAACTACTTGCATTTGAACCTACTTCAAAACCTTTATTATTATAAAAAGCCGATTCTAATAAAGTAACAATTAATCCGCCCTCGCTAATATCGTGCGCACTAATAATGGAATGGTCTTTAATTAATGAACTCACTAATTGCTGTAAAGTATATTCTTCATCCAAATCAAAATGTGGTGCTGGAGAAAATGCAACACCTTTTAATTTATGTAAATATTCAGAGGAGCCAATATCATTTCTTTGTGTGCCTAATAAAACAATCGTATCATCATTATTTTTGAAATCTAAGGTCATTCTGTTTTTCATATCCTCAATAATTCCCACCATACCAATAGTAGGTGTAGGAAATACAGGGCCATCTGGGTTTTGATTATAGAAACTTACATTACCCCCTGTTACAGGTGTATTAAATTTTCTACAAGCAGCACCCATCCCTTCCACCGATTTTACAAACTGATAATACACTTCAGGATCATAAGGATTACCAAAGTTCAAACAGTTGGTCACACCAATGGGCTCACCACCAGAGCAAACAATATTTCTTGCAGCCTCAGCTACTGCAATCATTGCCCCTAGTGCTGGATTTGCATAAACATATTTACTATTACAATCTACTGTCATCGCTAATGCCTTGCCTGTTCCTTTTGCAATTACAATGGATGCATCACTTGGTGCATTGGTAGAAGTATTCGCAGCACCTACCATGCTATCGTACTGTGTATATATCCAACGCTTAGAGGCAATATTTGGAATTTGCACTAACTGCTTCACCGATTCTTGTAAGTTAGTCGTGTCTGCCACTGAACTCATATCAAATGCATTCACTTTTGATAAGTAAGCAGGTGCTGAGAATTCACGCGTGTATTGAGGAGCACCTCCGCCTAAAACTAATTCATAAGCAGGAAGTGAGGCTTCTAATACGCCATTCATATAAAAATCTAATAAACCATCATCGGTGACTTCTCCAATATTAGAACAAGACAAATCCCATTTTTCAAACACTGCTAATACTTGTGCTTCTTTACCTTTCTCTACCACCATCAACATTCTTTCTTGGCTTTCACTTAATAATAATTCCCAAGCCTTCATATTTTGTTGACGCGTAGGTACTTTATCTAAATCGATGCGCATACCTACTTGCCCCTTGGCACTCATCTCTGCAGTAGAACAGATAATGCCTGCTGCACCCATGTCTTGCATGCCCACTACTCCACCTGTTTCTATGACTTCTAAACAAGCTTCTAATAATTTTTTCTCTTGGAAAGGATCTCCTACTTGCACTGCTGGTAATTCTTCTACGCTATCGGCAGTAATTTCTGCTGAGGCAAAACTTGCACCACCAATACCATCTTTTCCTGTTGCACTTCCTACAAAAAATACAGGATTGCCTTTGCCTAAAGCAATAGCGCTAACTGTTTTACCAGCCTTTACAATGCCCACACTCATTGCATTCACAAGTGGATTAGTATGATAACAATCTTCAAAATAGATTTCACCTCCCACTGTAGGCACTCCAAAACAGTTTCCATAATGTCCAATGCCATGCACCACCCCTGCAAGTAAACGCTGCGTTTTTTTATCTTCTAATTTTCCAAAGCGTAAACTATTTAAAGAAGCAATAGGCCTTGCACCCATGGTGAAAATATCTCTTTGAATACCCCCAACTCCAGTAGCCGCACCTTGAAAAGGTTCCAATGCACTTGGGTGATTATGTGATTCAATTTTAAATACTACTCCGTAATCATTTCCAATATCCATTAAGCCTGCATTTTCTTCACCGGCTGCCACCAACATTCTTCCACCATCACGTGGTAAAGTTTTTAACCACTTAATTGAATTTTTATAACTACAATGTTCGGACCACATACCACTAAAAGCGCATAGCTCTGTGAAATTAGGCGTACGTCCTAATTTTGATTGTATACTTTCAAATTCTTCAGGCGTTAGTCTTAATTGCTGGGCTGTTTTGACGGTAATTTCCATTAGTATTTTCTTATTCTTTATAGATGAAGCGAAGTTACAAAACCGGAGACTTAACCTATCATGGATTTACCAACATTCAAATGCTTTGTTGTTAGTAGTTATAAAATGAATGATAATGATTATCAATAGTTTGCACAATTAAAACATATATATAATAATTTAATATTTATATTTTATACACATTTTATGCATTTATAGGTGAATATTAATCTTAAAATATGAAAACCCCTTAGCTTTGGCTTATTATTTAATATTAAAATAATTTACATATGTCTTTAAGATTTGATGCCGTTAATCATGTAAGTCATGACCGCTCTAATAACCCAGAAGTACATTCTCAAAAAATTACTGCCATTTTTGGCGAAAGCGTTTTCAATGTAAAAACTGCTAGAGAATATTTAAGCGATGAAGCTTATAAAAGTTTAGTGAACAGTATTAAAGGTTCAAAAAAAATTGAAAGAAATGTAGCAGGACAAATTGCAACAGGCATACGTGCTTGGGCAGAGGCCAAAGGTGTTACTCACTTTACGCATTGGTTCCAACCTTTAACAGGAACTACTGCAGAAAAGCATGATTCATTTTTTACATTGAAATCGGATGGTACTGCTATTGAAGAATTTGATGGCGCTGCTTTAATACAACAAGAACCAGATGCATCCAGCTTTCCAAATGGTGGATTAAGAGCGACATTTGAAGCAAGAGGTTACACTGCCTGGGACCC
>JBAXWU010000038.1:0-15080 GCA_037128235.1 Chitinophagia bacterium
TTTTCATTTTGTCCATTGGCATAACGCAGTACTGCATTACCAGTTGTTTTCCATGAAGCGTTAGTATTGAGTATTGGATTTTTTGTAAAAAGATTAATTACACCACCCAATGCATCGCTACCATACATCGTAGAACTTGGGCCATAATTAATTTCTACTCTGTCTAAAATCATATTATCAACAGTAATAATATTTTGTAAATGACCTGCTCTAAAAATGGCGCTATTCATACGAATACCATCCACCATCAACAATACTCTACTAGCCTCAAAGCCTCTAATCACGGGGCTTCCGCCACCCAATTGACTTTTTTGCACAAATACCTGACCAGAAGCAGTTAATATATCTGCTGTATTGGCTTGTTGTTGTATAAAAACTTTATCGGTCAAGCCAACCACCCTTTGCACTATATTTTTTGAGAGTGTTGGAAACTTATTAGCATACACTATAGCATTTGACAATGTATTAATACTATCATTTTTTGAAATGCTGTTTTGTGCATTCACGAATTGGCCTGTATTTAGCATGACAGCTAAAAGCAAAATATATTTTTTGCAAAACATAAATTAAATAATAAAGTGAAAAATAAATACCGCTTAATTTTTAAGCGTTCACTTTAGGAGGCAAATAAGGAGAAGCTGCCCAGCGTTGAACAGCCGTTTGCTTTATGATTGGAAAATGTATTGAAGCTATATCATTAATGATTGAAACCTCCGTATTACTTAAAGAAACGTAAGGGGTAAAAACCCATTTAAATAATTTTTGCGCTTTTTTATGATTCTCTTGATCTTGTTTCGCAAACTGTTGATTTGTTTTTTCAATAGAGACTTCTACTGTATCTGCTAATGCTGTAATAACCCACTCAGTATTTGTATTTTTAATACTCACTACATCATACATCATTCCATGAAACCTAAATTCAATATTTTCTTCTTCCCACTCAAATCCAGTGGGCAAACTTTCTACATCTTTAACAGTTAAATGAATCAAGCCTTCCATCTTTTCTTGTGGATGGGTTTCGATATAATTAAATTGAGCTTGCTTATGTAATTGCTTTTGAAATGCATAAAATAGCGGAAGGCCACAGATAGAAATGACCAATGCTAATAAACAACCAATGGTGACTAGTTTTTTCACAGTCTAAAATACCGTTTTTTGAACAAAAAAGAAGTAAGATCTAACTAATATTATATCAAATATGATAGATATTAAATAATTTTGCTGTTCATGATTCATTTTATCTATAATCCAAATGCAGGAATTCAAAATGAAGCGCAAAAAAAGCAATATTTAGACAGCTTGCATGCGATTCCTAATGCGGTTATTTGGGAAACGACCAAGCCATTAGAAGCCAAAGAGTTTGCAAAAAAAGCCATTGAACAAAAAGCAAGTAGAATTATTGCCATTGGTGGAGATGGCACAGTCAATGAAATAGGCTCTGTTTTAACAGCAACCAACACTCCTTTAGGTATTATTCCAATAGGATCAGGAAATGGATTGGCAAGACATTTGCAATTACCCCTTCAATTTGATAAAGCACTTGCTAGAGCCTTGAGTGGAAAAGAACTAGCCATTGATGTGGGTATTATTAATGATAGGAAGTTTTTTTGTACAACAGGTATTGGATTTGACGCAGCCGTAGCAAGCCGTTTTGCTAAAGGCAGCGATAGAGGTTTTATGAATTATGTAAAATCTACTTTTTATACATTATTCAATTACAAGCCCATTGAAATAAGTATTAACGGAGGCCCCTTAGAAAAAGTTTTCTCAATAACCATTGCCAATGCTAACCAGTTTGGAAGTAATGCCTATATCTCTCCCTATTCTGATTTACAAGATGCTCAGCTTGAAATGGTCGCCATCCAACCACACTCTATTTTAAAAGCGGCAACCCTCACCATTAGATTATTTAATAAAACTATTCACGCCTCCAATAAAGTATCTATTCGTTCTATTCAGCATATTACTATTCAATATAAGAAGGGAATGCCCATTCATGTTGATGGAGAATCTCTAGAAACAGATATGGATGATTTAGCCATTAGCGTTGAACCGCTAGCATTACTTGTTATTGTTTAATTATTTAATTTTGTTTTACTTATACATTTCTATTTATACATTTCTATAGACAGTCTTTTAAACAAGCCCTAATCATAGAAATAGACTTAATGGGTTGATTTAAAACTTATATTTGCATCCTAAAAAATTAAGCCTTGCCTGTCTCCCTTAAAAATATAATAATAACCCTTCTTGGGATTTTTATAGCCATTACCACGAATGCTCAAAGCATCACAGGTGTTATTCAAAATGAAAAAGGAAACCCAATTGATGGAGCTACAATAGGTATTTTAAATACCAGCCTTCAAACTATTAGTAACCAAAAGGGATACTTTGGTTTCAATGAATTAAAAACGGGTAAGTATACTCTTTACATAAAGTCATTGGGTTATGCTGAAATTTCAAAAGAAATTAATATTAACGCAACTAACAATTCTAAAAGTACTGATATTAAATTCACTCTAATCGCTTCAACGAATCAATTAGATGAAGTGGTGGTGACTGCAGAAAAAAAAGAAGAAATAGTACAAAAAATTCCTGCAAGCATTACCGCCTTAAATGCAAAACAAATTAATGCTTTTGGATTATGGAATACCAAAGAAATAACGGGCATCATTCCTAATTTATACAGCGCCGACCCTGGTGATGGTCGTGATGTAACCTCTGTAAGGGGCATTGCCACTAGCTCTTACGACCCTACGGTAGCTACCTATATTGACGGCGTAAATCAATTTAGTTTAGATACTTATATACCTAGTTTATTCGATATTGAAAGAATTGAAGTATTGCGCGGACCACAAGGAACACTCTATGGAAGAAATGCCATGGGTGGGGTCATTAATATTATTACTAAACAACCTACTAATACAAGTACTGGATTTGCCGACATTATTATAGGTAATTACAATAAAAAAAGAATCACAGCTGGTTTTAAAACACCCCTTATAAAAGATAAATTATTTTTTGGGGCTTCTTTATTGTCCGATAAAAGAGATGGATTTTATACCAATAAATTTACCAAAAGCCCTTACGACAACCAGAACGGATTTTCTGGAAATTATTTTTTAAAATATATAATAAATAACCGTTGGGATATCAATTTGAATTTCAAACATTATGCCAATGAAAACCAAGGCCCCTTTCCTTTGGTTTTTGGAACCGCTAAAGCAATAGCTAGTCCATACCTATTGAATCAAAATGCGACTACCACCATGATGGACAAGACCACCAATACTAGCTTGTCTATTCGCTATACTGGTAAGGGCTTTAACTTTAGTAGCCAAACAGCTTACCAACAAAACTACCGTTATTACACCAACCCAATTGATGGCGACTTCTCTCCCATCGATGCCATTTCAATTATCAATAATTACGGAAATAAATGGAACAATAATAAAGTAATCACCCAGGATTTTAAATTCACCAGCGCTCCTTCAAGCAATAGTAAATTAAAATGGACTGCAGGTGCATTCTTGTTTTATCAAGACGCTCCAGTAAAGCAAGCTACACGTTTTGGAAAGGACGCTAATAAATTAATGATTGGCGATTCTTTGTTTACAACTATTAGTACCAGCACCACTATAAAAAAAGGATTCGCTTTGTATGGTCAAGTAACTTATGCTTTAAGTAATAAATTAAATATGAGTTTCGGATTAAGAAATGATTATGAAAATCAATCTGCATCTGTAATGGGTCAATACCAACATGATCCCAGTAATAAATTAATAACTACCACCGCAGATACTTTAGGTCGCACCCATTTTAATGCACTCTCTCCAAAAATTTCTTTAGACTATCAAGTAAATAATTATAGTTTATGGTATGGTTCTTATAGCAAAGGATTTAGAGCTGGGGGCTTATCTCCACTAGGCTCAGATCCTTCACAGCCGCCACTTGTAGGGTATTTACCTGAATACAGTAACAACTTTGAAACAGGCATTAAAAATAATTGGTTGAACAACAAATTAATTTTAAATATTGCTTTATTTTATACAAAAGTAACGGATGCGCAAGTGCCTAGTTTAGTCTTACCAGACGCTATTACCATTACAAAAAATACAGGTCAATTAAGTAGCAAGGGACTAGAAGCAGAATTAATGTTTATACCCACTAAAGGTTTATTATTACAATACTCTTTTGGAGCCACCTCGGCTTCCTATGATAAATTAGAAATTGCTTCACAAGGAGCAAATGTAAATTTAGCAGGTAAGCATCCTATTTTCACACCATCTAATACTTCATTATTAGCAGCCCAATACAGCCACCCTGTTTCGAGCGAATTACAAATAATGTTAAGAGGAGAATGGAAATATATAGGAACCAGTTATTTTGATTTAGCCAATAACATTCAGCAATCGCCTTACCATTTATTAAATGCAAAATTGAGTATGGAATACAAGAAGGTGGCACTAAGTTTCTGGGCTAAAAACATAAGCGACACCAAATACATTTCTTATGGCTATGATTTTGGGGCCGTTCATTTGGGAGATCCTGCCATTTTTGGGACCAGTTTTAGCTATAAATTTTAATGATTTTTCCCCGTTTGTCTAAACAAAGCAGAAGAATCTTCATGCCTGCGCTATTCCTTCACTAAAATGCCCTAAAGCGTGAATTAGATGTGGATTAACTAGGGAATTATTAGCCGTTTTAATGCTACTTTTACAGCATCATTTTTATACCTAAATTACTATGGGTGCTATTTCATTAATTGCTTTATTAATCGCCGCTATTGCTTTCTCTGCAGGCGGTATTTTAATTGGGAAAATTCTAGTAAAAGGAAGCAAAAATCCTCAAAAAGGACAGGCCTATGAGTGCGGTATTCCCACCGACAGTTCTCCTTGGCATCAGTTCAATGTGGGCTATTATTTATTTGCCTTATTATTTTTAATTTTTGATGTGGAATTAGTGTTTTTATACCCTTGGGCAGTAGTGGTAAAAAAAGTAGGTATCGTTGCCTTAGTTGAAATTATCGTTTTCATATTTATATTATTCATGGGCTTTTTATACGCTCATAAAAAAGGTGCATTAAAATGGAGTTAAAAGAAAAAATAGCAGGCAAGGAACCTTTTCCAGGTATCGTGCATGAAACACCGGGTGGCGGCATAGTGGTAAGCACTTTTGATAGCATTATCAATTGGGCGCGTTCCAATTCTTTATGGCCTTTATCCTTTGCCACTAGTTGTTGTGGCATTGAGATGATGTCTACTGCTTCTGCCAAATACGATTTTTCTCGTTTTGGTTTTGAAGTAGCAAGGGCCTCGCCACGTCAAGCCGATGTAATTATTATAGCAGGCACTATTGTCAATAAAATGGCGCCGGTTTTAAAAAGATTATACGATCAAATGGCCGATCCTAAGTACGTCATTGCCATGGGCGCTTGCGCGATTAGTGGTGGCCCGTTTTTTTACAATACTTATTCTGTAGTAAAAGGTGCCGATCATATTATTCCTGTAGATGTATACATTCCAGGTTGTCCTCCACGTCCTGAAGCCTTATTACATTCTTTAATTGCTTTACAAGAGAAAATTAAATTAGGAATGACACGCGAACAAATTAGAGGAGAATTTAAAGTATAGATAAAATACAAACATGACCAACGAAGAAATAAAAGAATATATCAGCTCCCTCGCTCCAGCAGCTACTTATGATGAAACAGGAGAATGGTTAAACATACTCGTTGAACCTATAGCCTTAAAGCCTTTGATGGCTGATTTAAGAACAGGCAAGATGCAAATGAACTATTTGTTTTGTGTAACCTGTGTTGATTTTAAAACACATTTGACCATGGTGTATCATTTATCGGCCACTACACATCGTCAAAGCATTGTTATTAAATCAAACTTAAATAGAGAGGCTCCTGTGATTGAAACCGTTTGTGATATTTGGAGAACTGCTGAATTTTTAGAGCGTGAAGTATTTGAAATGTTTGGAGTCAACTTTACCAACCACCCCGACTTAAGAAAATTAATATTGGAAGATGACTTCAAAGGCTTTCCATTAAGAAAAGATTTTGAAGATCCTATCAACATGATAAAATTATAATTGGCGCATGTACAATCAAACTGAAATAATAAAAGATACCAGTGAACTTGGCGCCGATGGCGAATTAGTCATTAACATGGGGCCGCAACACCCTGCCACGCATGGTGTACTTCACTTAGTGGTTACTTTAAATGGAGAAACCATTAAAAAAATTGAACCACATTTAGGATTCATACACCGCTCTATTGAAAAAATGTGCGAGAGCTTGACTTATCGTCAATTTATTTATGTGACTAGTAGAATGGACTACTTATCTTCTCATATTAATAATTTAGGCTGCGCTTTGCTAGTTGAAAAAGGAATGCAAATTGAAGTACCTGACCGCGCTAAATATATACGTGTTATTTTAAGTGAATTAACGCGTATTGCCTCCCATGAATTATGGTTAGGCGCGATGGCGATGGACTTAGGCGCCTTTACTCCATTTTTCTACGCCTTTAGAGAAAGAGAAATGATTACCGATATTATGGAAGATACTTGCGGTGCAAGATTAACCATGAATTATATTGTACCAGGGGGTTTGATGTATGATCTTCATCCCGATTTTCAAAAGAAAGTAAAAGCCTTTATTACACAATTCAAATCTAAAGTAACAGAGTACGAAGATTTAGTCACCAACAATATTATTTTCCAAAGCAGAACCAAGGGTGTAGGCATATTAAGTGCTGAAGATGCTATTTCTTATGGTTGCACAGGCCCGGTGGCGCGCGCTAGCGGTGTTAGCTGCGATATCAGAAAAATTTATCCTTACGAAGTATATGATAAAGTAGAATTTGATGAAGTGATAGAAACAGCGGGCGATTCATTTGCGCGTTACATAGTGCGCGTGAAAGAAATGAATCAATCTATTCGCATTATAGAACAACTTATTGATAATATTCCTGAAGGAGATTTTGTAGGCAAAACAAAAAATGTATTAAAACTACCTAAAGGAGAATTTTATTCAAGAGTAGAAACGGCAAGAGGTGAATTTGGAGTATACGTAGTAAGCGAAGGTGGTACTACCCCCCACAGAATTAAATTCAGGTCTCCAGGGTTTTCGAACTTGTCTGTACTAAATCATATTGCTGCAGGAGGTATGATTGGAGATTTGATGGCGAGCATGGGTACACTTGATTTAGTGATCCCTGATATTGATAGATAAGATTGTTTGAAAGAGAATAATATTAGAATAAGATATACTTAGAATTGTTTGTTATATAAATACAGTAACGCATGTTTAGTTTAGAAGGAATTACAACCAGTATTCAAGATTGGTTATTTATGAAGTTTAATCCCACGATGGCACTCGCCATGGAATGTATTATTGTTATTTTATTATCCATAAGTTTATTTGCCATATTGGGTTTGGTATTGGTACTAATGGAAAGAAAGGTAGCTGCGCATATTCAAATTCGTTTAGGACCGAACCGTGTAGGACCAGGAGGTATGTTTCAAACAGTGGCCGATACTTTGAAATTAATTATGAAAGAAGGTTTGGTGCCCGACATGGCAGATAAGTTTTTATTCAACCTAGCGCCTTTTGTGGTCATGATGGTGGGAATGTTATTGTTAGCGCCCATTGCTTTTGCAAAGAATTTTCAAATCTGGGATATAAATATTGGGGTTTTATATATTTCTTCTGTTTCTTCATTATCCGTGATAGGTATACTAATGGCAGGCTGGGCAAGTAATAATAAATACTCTTTATTAGGTGCGATGCGCAGTGGCGCTCAAATAGTAAGCTATGAATTGTCTGCAGGCTTTGCAGTATTAACCATAGTAGTATTAACAGGTAGTTTACAACTTTCAGAAATTGTAAAAGCACAAGAAAACGGCTGGTGGATTTTTAAAGGGCATATCCCCGCCCTCATTGCCTTTGTATTATATATTATTGCGGTGACTGCTGAAACCAATCGTGCGCCTTTTGATTTAGCAGAAGCAGAATCAGAATTAACGGCAGGTTTTCATACCGAATACTCTGGTATGCGTTTTGCCTTATTCTTCTTAGCAGAGTACATTAACATATTTATTGTTTGCGCTATTGGTGCCACTTTATTTTTTGGTGGATGGATGCCACTACATATCGGACATTGGGAAGCATTCAATCATATCATGGATTATATCCCTTCTTCAGTTTGGTTTATGGGAAAAACATTTTTTCTCATCTTTTTAATTATGTGGTTTAGATGGACCTTCCCAAGACTACGCGTCGATCAATTATTGAATTTAGAATGGAAATATTTATTACCTATAAGCTTGTTTAACCTTTTATTAGTAGCCGTAATTGCTATATTAGGTTGGCATTTTTAATTTAAATGATTTAGAAAATGTTTTTGAAAGAATATTTATCAGAGGTAGCTAACGGTGTAAGTTCTTTATTAAAAGGAATGCGTAAGACAGGTTATTACTTTACGCATCCTAAAGAAATTATTACAGAACAATACCCCGACAACCGTGCCACCTTATTGTTATCGGAAAGGTTTAAGGGCGAAGTGGTCATGCCACATGATGCAAACAATGAGCATACCTGCACAGGTTGTACTGCTTGTGAATTAGCCTGCCCGAATGGTACTATTAAAGTAGTGACCAAGTTTGAAGTATCACCAGAAGGTAAAAAGAAAAAAGCCATTGACACTTTAGTGTACAGGCTAGAACTTTGTACCATGTGTAATTTATGCATCGTAGCCTGTCCAAGTGATGCCATTAAAATGGCGCCTAATTTTGAACACAGTGTTTTTGATAGAACCAAATTAACCAAGGTATTAAATCAACCAGGATCTAAAATAAGGGAGGGAATAGAATAATGAATACATCAGCCATCATATTTTACGCCATTGCTACACTTATATTAGGTGCAGCATTACTAGCCGTAACATCCCTTAAAATATTTCGTTCAGCCATTTGGTTGTTATTTTCTTTAGTAGGTATTGCAGCACTTTATTTTTGGATGCAGGTAGAATTTATCGCAGCCATTCAAATTGTAGTATATGTAGGAGGAATTGTGGTTTTAATTATTTTTTCTATTTTCTTAACGCAACAATCGGGTAATAAAATGGCCAAGCCAGCCAGGCCTAAAATTATTTTTTCTGCTCTAGCAGCTATATTAGGCACTGCATTTACTTATAATTTAATCAATCATTACGGATTTAATACGGTGTCGGCTCAGCCCTTTAATTCAAGTGTGAGTGAAATTGGTACTCAAATGCTAAGTACTACTTCACATGGTTTCATTTTACCTTTTGAAGTAGTGAGTATGTTATTATTGGCTGCCATGGTGGGTTGTATTGTTATTGCGATGAAGCCTACAAGTGCTGATATTGTTCATCTAAACAAAAAGGAGGATTAATTCCATGAACGAAATACCCTTAACCCATATACTTTTTCTAAGCACTGCCCTATTTTTCATAGGTATGTATGGCTTGTTTACAAGAAGAAACTTAATTACTATGTTAATGTCTATTGAGCTTATGCTCAATAGCGTGAATATTAATTTTGTGGCTTTTAATAAATATTTATTCCCTGATAAACTAGATGGTTTATTCTTTTCTTTATTTATCATCACCATTGCAGCAGCCGAAGCCGCGGTGGCCATTGCCATTATCATTAATTTATATCGCAGCCATCAATCTATTGATGTAGACGATGCAACAGAAATGAAATTTTAATTATGTCAAACTACTTATATATACTTTGGATTCCCTTATTACCGCTTGCTACCTTTCTAGTACTAGGTTTATTTGGGCGCAAATACTTTGCTAAGTCGGCAGGTATTATCTCTACCGCTTCTTTACTTACTTCTACTATACTTTCTTTTGTAGCTGCCAAGCAATACTTTTTTGTAGATGGAAAAGTGAATGGAGTGTATCAAAAAATAATTGCATTAAAATATACTTGGTTGCAGTTCAGCCCCAATGTCTCTATTGATATGGGCGTCATTGTTGATCCTATTTCTGTGATGATGCTTATTGTGGTGACATCTGTTTCATTGATGGTACATGTATTTAGTTTAGGTTATATGAAAGGCGAAGAACGCTTTGCTACTTATTATGCATTCTTGTCTTTATTTACTTTCTCTATGTTGGGTTTAATTTTATCAGTGAATATATTTCAAGTATACATGTTCTGGGAGCTAGTAGGTGTATCTAGTTTCTTACTCATTGGTTACTACTTTAATAAACCCTCTGCGGTGGCAGCTTCTAAAAAAGCATTCATAGTAACGCGCTTTGCCGATTTAGGCTTTTTAATAGGCATTATGATTATGGGTTTTTACGGAGGTAGTTTAGATATTGGTTTATTAATCCAAAAATTTACATCAAATCAATCTCCTGAATTTTTAAGCATAACAAGCGCAAGCTTTTTAGGGGCAAGTATGCTTACTTGGGGACTCACATTAATATTTATGGGTGGTGCAGGAAAGTCGGCCATGTTTCCTTTGCATATTTGGTTACCCGATGCGATGGAAGGCCCAACGCCAGTCTCTGCCTTAATTCACGCAGCTACCATGGTGGTAGCAGGTGTGTATTTAGTGGCAAGATTATTCCCCATCTTCTCCATGGATGAAGCGGCCTTAACCATTGTCACTTATGTAGGTGCTTTCTCAGCCTTATTGGCGGCCATTATTGCTTGTACACAAACCGATATTAAAAGAGTACTCGCTTATTCTACCATGTCGCAAATTGGGTATATGATGTTTGCCTTAGGTATTTCAAAAAACGGGGGAGAAAACGGATTAGGCTTTATGGCTTCTATGTTTCATTTATTTACGCATGCCTTCTTTAAGAGTTTACTATTCTTAGGAGCAGGTTCAGTCATTCATATGGTGCATAGCAATGAAATGAAAGACATGGGTGGATTGAGAAAATTAATGCCCATTACCCATATTGCCTTTTTAATTGCCTGTTTGGCGATTGCTGGTATTCCTCCTTTTGCTGGATTTTTTAGCAAAGAAGAAATATTAACAGCAGCCTTCCATGAGAATAAATTAATTTATGGAGTAGCACTATTTACTGCAGCGCTCACCAGTTTTTATATGTTCCGTTTATATTTTAATATATTCTGGAGTAAGGATGCTGCCGCAAAAGCGCATAGTGCTAGTCATAATCACGCTCTCGATAATGACCATAACGACGCACACGACCATGGTGAAGGCACTTGGACTATGAAACTGCCTTTACTTATTTTAGCTGCTTGCGCTGTGGGCGTTGGCTTTATTCCTTTTTCTCAATTTATTACTTCCGACGGTACTGCCTTAGAAACACATATTGATATGGTATTTTCTATTGCACCGGTGACACTATCTATTATTGCCATTTTACTGTCTGCAAGTTTTTACAAATCGCACAATAACAAATCAGACAAAGCAGTGGCATTCTTTGGTGGCTTTTACAGAGCTGCATATAAAAAGTTTTATGTAGATGAATTGTATTTGTTCATCACTAAAAAAATTGTCTTTCCACTTATAGGACAACCTATTGCTTGGGCAGATAGAAATATAGTAGATGGTTTTGTTTTATTATTAGCAAGCACCACTGCAAAAATTTCAACAGCTATTAAAGGACTACAATCGGGTAAGGTTCAAAACTATGCCTTGTATTTCTTTGGTGGTGTAATAGCCTTGTCGGTATTATTTATTTATATCTGGAAATAAAATATTTATATGAATTTATCTTTATTAATCTTATTACCCTTGCTAACTGCGCTACTTATCTTATTGAGTAAGCAATTAGCACAAATAAGAGTTATTGGACTGGTGGGATCCCTTGCACAATTAGGCGCAGCTAGCTGGTTATTGAAATTATATATGGATCAAAGAGCTGCAGGCAATGCCGCTACGCATTTATTTGAAACCAATACCATTTGGTTTAAGGCATTAAATATTAATTATCATATAGGTATTGATGGCATTGCACTAGCCATGATTTTATTAACTTCCCTTATTGTAGTGGCGGGTATACTGGTTTCTTGGACGATGGAAAAACTAAGTAAGGAATACTTTTTCTTACTGGTATTATTAAGTATGGGTGCATATGGCTTCTTTATTTCTTTAGACCTATTCACTTTATTTTTCTTTTTAGAAGTAGCCGTTATTCCTAAGTTTTTATTAATTGGTATTTGGGGTAGTGGGAGGAAAGAAAATAGTGCTATGAAACTAGCCTTAATGTTAATGGCAGGATCTGCCTTGGTTTTTGTGGGTTTAATGGGTATTTATTACAACACGCATACTTTTGATATGGTGGAAATAGGCAAGATGGGCATGAGCCTAGGTGTTCAAAAATTCTTCTTCCCTTTTCTATTCTTAGGCTTTGGAATCTTTGCTGCTTTATTTCCTTTTCATACTTGGGTACCCGATGGTCACGCTTCGGCGCCAACGGCGGCTTCAATGTTTTTAGCAGGCATTTCTATGAAGCTAGGCGGCTATGGTTGTTTACGCATGGCAGCTTTAATGCCCGATGCAGCGCATAGTTATTCTTGGATCATTATTTTACTAGCTACCATTGCTATTATATATGGTGCCTTTGCTACCATGATGCAAACCGATTTAAAATACATCAATGCCTACTCCTCTATTAGTCACTGCGGATTTGTGATACTTGGAATTGGTATGTTGAATAAAACTTCTATTAACGGTGCAGTCATACAAATGGTATCTCACGGATTAATGACTGCCCTATTTTTCGCAGCCATTGGAATGATCTATTCAAGAACACATACTAGAATGGTGGCACAATTAGGTGGTTTATTAAAAGCTATGCCCTTTATCTCTACTGTATTTGTGATTGCAGGTTTATGTTCTTTAGGCCTACCCGGATTTAGCGGATTTGTAGCCGAGATGACTGTGTTTATGGGCTCTTGGCAAAACCCTGATGGAGTCTACCGATTAGCCACCGTTATCTCTGCAGCTTCTATTGTAGTGACTGCTGTATATATATTACGCGCCACAGGTAGAACCATTATGGGCCCTATTTCTGATGAGCATGCCTTATTAAGCGATGCTACTTGGAACGAAAAATTAGCAGCAGGTTTATTAATCATAGGAATTTTAATTATCGGATTAGCGCCATTTTTAATTAATCAATTAATTATGCCTACCACCGATTTTTTAATGATCAACATTAATAAAGCCATTACCCTTAAATAATTTTAGCATAATGTCATCTAACATTTTTATATTACTAAGACAGGAACTTATATTAAGCTTGCTTATTTTTATCTTGCTATTTATTAAAATTGGTAAAGAGAGAAGCAATGAGAGCGTACTAAATTTAATCAATGGCTTACTGCTTGTCAACTTAGCGGCTGGTTTATTTGGCATGTCTGAGGGCGGTATTTTCAATGGCATGTTTACCACCAATGCATTCATTGTACTTGAAAAAAATATATTGAACCTAGCTTTATTAATTATATCCATGCAGTCTTACGCTTGGTTAAAGAATCATAAGCAGTTAGCTGAATTTTATTTATTAATATTTACCTCCATGCTAGGTATGTTCTTTATGATATCTAGCGGTAACTTATTAATGTTTTATTTAGGCATTGAAATGTCTACCATTCCACTAGCTGCAGCAGCTAATTTCGATTTAGCTAAAAGAAAATCATCAGAAGCTGCAATGAAACTAATATTGTCTTCTGCCTTTTCTTCAGGTATTTTATTAATGGGTATTTCCTTTTTATACGGCACAACAGGTACACTTAGTTTCGATGTATTAACGGCACATATTAGTAATAACCCCATGCAAATATTTGCTTTTATATTAGTGGTATCTGGTTTTGCTTTTAAAATATCGGCAGTGCCTTTTCACCTATGGACAGCCGATGTGTACGAAGGCTCACCGGTAGCAGTCACTGCTTTTTTATCGGTGGTTTCTAAAGCAGCGGTGCTATTCACTTTCACCTCAATTTTATATAAAGTATTTACCCCTATTGCTACTGTATGGTATGGTGTGCTTGTGGTATTGTCTATAGCTACTATTTTAATTGGTAATTTATTCGCTTTAAGACAAGATAATTTTAAACGCTTCCTTGCCTTTTCTTCTATTGCGCAAGTAGGTTTTATATTAATTGGTATTTCAGGAAGTTCTCAAGCAGGCTCTGCTTCACTGGTATACTTTGTATTAATTTATGTATTCTCTAACCTTGCTGCCTTCGGTGTAGTTTCAGTTGTAAGTGCTTTAGCGGGTAAAGAAAACATTTCAGACTTCAAAGGCTTTTATAAAACCAACCCGTTTTTATCTTGGGTATTAACCATTGCATTATTTTCATTAGCAGGGGTGCCCCCTACAGCCGGTTTTTTTGGAAAATTATTTTTAATGATGGCGGGTGCTGCTAAAAATAATTATGGCTTAATCATATTTGCTTCTTTAAACATGGTAGTTTCTTTTTACTATTATTTAAAAGTAGTAAAAGCTATATTTATGGAGGAGAACGAATCACCTATTCAAAAATTAAGCATTCCTAAAATTACACAGCTTGCTATGTATATCTGTATCGCAGGTATTATTATTACTGGTTTAGCAAGTTTAGTCTACGATTATATTTACTCATTAAGTATTGGTATTTAAATAAAAATATTATGGCTATTAATAAGAACCACGAATTTGAAGACTTAGGTACAAGCAAATGTGCCATTGTAGAAAAAAATGCAAGTGCTGAGCGTGTACAGTTTTTAAAAACTTTTTTAGAATTCAATAAATACGAAGTAGTAGTGGTAGACAGCCCTGCGCCTAAAGCTGCGCCTGCTGCACCGGTGGCCCCAGTAGCAGCTCCAGTGGAAGGTGAAGCGACTGCACTAGCACCGCCTGCTGTTCCCGATGCTCCAATAGCTCCTCCTGCTCCCACTTCATTTACAATAGGAGTAACCGATTTATGTTTTAATGCAACCAATGCCATTTTTGGCCGTCAGTTAAAAACGACAGGTGGTCATATTGTATCACTTGCTTATTGGCAAGAAAAAGAGTCGGTGTCGAACGACGAACTGCCTTATTTCGATAATAAATAATTTA
>JBAXWU010000039.1:0-14852 GCA_037128235.1 Chitinophagia bacterium
ACCCCATAAAAATTATCTTTATGCAAGGCACTACTATAGTCTTGAATATAATTACTAGTGGCAATAGTATGCTTTCCTAAAGCAGCAAAATAACCATGTACAAAATAGGCGTAACTATTTTCTGCAATTCCTTTAAACAAGGGAGTCTCTAATGCTGTAATATTATTCCAACCTATCTGTGGTACTTTAATAGTAGGGTCTTCTGTTTCAAATTGTTTTACTTGCTCCTCAAAAATACCTAAACAAGTAGTATTATTTTCAGTAGAATGAGTACACATTAATTGCATGCCTAAGCAGATGCCTAAAACGGGTTGCTTTAAATTTTTAATAAGCTCATCTAAATTTCTTTCTTTTAAATATTGCATAGCCGAGCTTGCTTCCCCAACACCCGGAAAAATAACTTTATCGGCTGTTTTAATTTCATCAATAGCATCAGTGACCATGGCAGATACCCCTATTCTCTCAAGTGCATAAAGTACTGACTGAATATTACCTGCATTGTATTTTATGATAACTATTTTCATTGATTTAATTAAGTGCCTAAAACACTATTTAAAAATTGGCTAGTAGTTGTTTCAATATCGCCGCCTTTAGTTAACTGCTGAATATAAGCAGAGCCTATAATGGCCCCTTGAGTATGCACAGTAGCTGCATCAAAAGTGTCTTTGTCTTTAATTCCAAAACCCACTAAAATGGGGTTTTTTAATTGCATCGCTTGTAATTTCTGTAAATACTGGGCTACCAAATTAAAATCCTTGTCCTTACCGGTAGTAGCAGAAGAACTTACTGCATATAAAAAACCATTACTTAAGCTATCTAATTTTTTTATTCTATCTATAGGTGTTTCTGGAGTGACTAAGAAAATAAAATCTAAATTATTTTCTGTAATCATTTTTCCATAATACTGTTCAAATTCAAACAAAGGTAAATCAGGTAAAATAAGTCCGTCTACTCCTACTTCTTTTGCTTTTTTACAAAAATTTTCAAAGCCATATTGTAAAATAGGATTCATATACCCCATTAATATTACTGGAATAGTAATACTTTTTCGCATATCCTTAATTTGTTCAAATAAAACCGCAATATTCATTCCACCAGCTAAGGCTTTAAGGCTACTTACTTGTATCACTTCTCCATCGGCTAAGGGGTCACTATAGGGCATGCCTAATTCAATAATGTCTGCACCATTTTTTTGTAAACTTGTCATTACTTTCATCGTGCTATCTAAGGAAGGATACCCTGCAGTGCAATACACATTTAAAATGCGCTTCGATTTTTCTTTAAATACTAACTCTAATTTAGACATATTTTTATTTTACGCTTAATTCTTATTCTTTGCTATTTTTATACTCTATAAATATTCCATATAAGTGGCTAAGTCTTTATCTCCTCTACCACTTAAACAAACTACAACCACATCAGATGCTTTCAAATTCATTTTAGGTAACACTGAAAAAGCATGGGCTGTTTCTAGTGCAGGAATAATACCTTCAATTTTTGAAAGGTGAAAGGCAGATGCTAGCGCTTCTTCGTCCGTAGCACTTAAAAATATTCCTCTTTTACTTTCATATAAATAAGCATGTAAGGGCCCAATACCAGGATAATCCAAACCAGCAGAGATACTATGTGGCTCCACCACTTGACCATCATTAGTTTGCATGACTATACTTTTAGACCCATGTAAAATACCTGGAGTTCCTAACTGCGTAGTGGCTGCACTTAAACCTGAATGTACTCCATGACCAGCCGCTTCCACCGCCACTATATTAACAGAGGGTTCATTTAAAAAATGATAAAAAGCACCCGCTGCATTACTACCTCCACCTACACAGGCCACCACATGGGTAGGAAGTTCCGAACCTGTTTTTTCTTTTAACTGTTTTCTTATTTCTTCACTTATTACACTTTGAAAACGTGCTACCATATCTGGATAAGGATGTGGCCCTACTACACTACCTATAATATAATGTGTCTCATTAGGTTCGTTGATCCAAGCTCTAATGGCTTCATTGGTGGCATCCTTTAAAGTTTTACTTCCGCTTTTTGCAGGTATTACAGTAGCTCCTAACATTTTCATACGCGCCACATTGGGCGCCTGTCTTTCAATATCTTTTTCACCCATATATATAACACATTCCATTCCCTTTAAGGCACAGACAGTAGCCGTAGCCACACCATGTTGACCTGCGCCTGTTTCAGCAATAATTTTTTTCTTACCTAATCTTTGGGCTAATATTATTTGGCCTACAGTATTATTAATTTTGTGTGCACCTGTATGACAGAGGTCTTCTCTTTTTAAATAAATAGTAGCACCTATTTCTTTACTTAAACGCTCTGCTAAAAAAAGAGGCGTAGGTCTTCCTACATAATCTTTTAAAAGATATTGAAACTCGGCTTGAAAAATAGGATCTTGCATAATTTGCAAGTACTGTTTTTTCAAAGTCTCTACATTACTATATAACATTTCTGGAATATAGGCTCCCCCATAGTCACCGTAGTATCCCTCGATGGTGGGGTTTTGATAATTGTTGTCTACATTAAATAAATTCATCTATAAAAGTTTTAATTAATTCAATATTTTTAATTCCTGGGCTTGTTTCAAATTTACTATTCAAATCCACGGCTACTAGATCCTTGCCAGCAGTCGCTGCTTTCAATACTTGTATTCCATGTACATCATTAACACCAATACCTCCACTTAAGAAAAAAGGTTTATTAAAACTTGTTTTCTTAATGATTTCCCAATTAAAATGCTGACCCGTTCCTCCATACAAGGCGCTATCGGTATCAAATAAATAATAAATAGCTACATTTTCAAAAGTAGCAAAATCGGGCACATTTTTGGAAACTCTAAATACTTTAATCACCGGGAAGGCTGCTTGTATGGTAGCACAGTAAGAAGTATCTTCATCGCCATGTAGTTGAATAATATCAAGTCCTGCCTTGGTGGCTATTTCAATTACCTTTTCAGTAGTTTCATTTACAAATACTCCCACTTTCTTGGCATTAGCAGGTTTAAAGGCAGCAATATCATTCAAACTCAAACTCGATAGCGCATATCTTTTTGAACTTGGATAAAAAATAAATCCAATATAGTTTGCTCCAGCATTTGCTATTGCATTGGCTGCCTCAATATTGGTTATACCACAAACTTTAAATTGCATATTAGTTTGTTTTAATAGTTGTGGTGAATAATTCAAAAGCCTTAGCCGGGTTTTCCTCTTTCATAAAATACTCCCCCATTAAAAAACCATCAAAGCCTTCTTTTTTTAATAACTGATAAGTCTCTACACTATATATACCGCTTTCAGCAATACTTAATTTCCCTTTTGGTAGTTTATTTTTAAGTTGCAGTGAATGCTCAATATTTACTTCGAAAGATTTTAAACTTCTATTGTTAATACCTACTAAATCTACTTCATCGCAGATATGCTCTAATTCAGTTTCATCATGTAGTTCTAATAATACTTCCATGCCTAATGCTTTTGCCTTGGACGCTAATAATTGAGTACTAGCGGGTGTTAAGCAAGAAGCAATTAATAATATTACCGAGGCGCCATAGGCCTTTGCTTCTATAATTTGAAATTCATCAATGATAAATTCTTTTCTGAGTACTGGAATCTCATTTTGAATAGCAATAGATAAATCATTTAAACTACCACCAAAAAATTCGGTATCGGTCAGTACAGAAATACCCGCTGCGCCATAACTATGATAGGCTGCAGTTACTTCTTTTACCGAAGCCTTATCATTAATAATGCCCTTAGAAGGTGACATTCTTTTAAATTCAGCAATAATACCCGTCGTATTTTGCTTTTGTAAATTAGCTTTTAAAGAAAATACTTGTTGAGCAAATAAAGGCATGGCTTCTAGTTGCGTAATCGTAATTTCATTTTTACGCGCAGCTACTTCCTTCAACTTCTGAGTAACGATGGTAGCTAATATATTAGTGCCTGTTATTTGACTTTTCATTGTAAACTAATTAATTTTTCTAAACACTTATTGGCAGCCCCCGATTCTAAACTTGTAACAGCAGCTTGAAAAGCTAATTCATAAGTTTCATACTTACCTGTTACAAATAATGCCATGGCAGCATTAGACAGTACCACCGCATTTTGAGACCAGCTTCCCTTGCCTTGAATAATATTTTTAAATATGGTAGCCGCTTCTTCCACCGTTTTGCCTCCATGTAATTCTTGGCTATATACTTTTTTCTTCCCTAATTGATAAGGCGTCATTATATACTCACCCTTATTGGTGATAACCTTTGTATCGGTGGTTAAAGCAATTTCATCATAGCCATCTAGACTATGAATCAGGGTAAAATCTTTACCAATGGACTGTAATACATAATTATATATTCTAGCCATCTCTAAATTATACACTCCAATTAATTGATACTTTGGTTGAGCAGGGTTCACGATAGGTCCTAGCATATTAAAAAAAGTACGCACGCCAATATTTCTTCGAATGGGCCCCACTGTTTTTAAAGCTGGGTGAAATAATGGGGCATGTAAAAAACAAATGCCTGCCTCTTTTACTTCTTTAGCTAGCACTGCTTCTTCATTTTTAAATATATACCCTAATTGCTCCATCACATTCGAAGCGCCACTTACACTTGAAGCGCCATAGTTACCATGCTTCACTACAGTCTGTCCCGCACCGGCTACTATAAAACAAGCTAAAGTAGAAATATTAAATGTGTCTTTGCCATCTCCGCCTGTACCCACTATATCTAATGCATCGTCCACTCCCAAATTTACTTTCACTGCTAAAGAAAGTAAGGCATCTCTAAAACCCATTAACTCTTCAATAGTAATGCTGCGCATTAAAAATACCGTCACAAAGGAAGTAATTTCATGCTCATTATACTTACCCTCAGATATTTCCACTAGCACTTCCCTAGCCTGCTCTCTAGTTAAGGTCTTATGCTCAAATAAATATTGTAATAATTTTTTCATACTTATTTTTTTAACCAATTCTTTATAATAGTTGCGCCCATTGGGGTTAATACACTCTCTGGATGATATTGCACCCCTTTAATGTCATAATTTTTATGTTCTAAAGACATAATAAAACCTTGATCGTCTTTTGAAGTAATGGTTAATTCAGAGGGGAAATTATTTTCATCTACCACCCAGCTATGATAACGACCTACATTAAATGTAGTAGGCATACCTTCAAACAAACTTGATGCTGTCGTAATATGCACAGGCGTTGCAACACCATGATAGACCTTGCTTAGGTTGGTAAGCTTCCCTCCAAAATTTTCTCCAATAGCCTGCTGTCCTAAGCATACGCCAAAAATAGATTTACTTGCTGCATATTCTTTTAGAAGAGGCAATAATAAACCCGACTCGGATGGTAAACCCGGACCAGGCGATAATAAAATTTTATCAAAGACTTTTATATCCTCTAAAGCAATTTCATTATTTCTATGCACTTCCAAAGAAGCCATGGGCTCTATTTCCCTTATCAACTGTACTAAGTTGTAGGTAAAGGAATCGTAATTATCAAAAACCAATATTTTCATTTTCACTTATTTCTATGTTCAATAATGATATTTCTATATTTTAATTTCTATATTCAAAAATTAGCCATGTATTTTTTCTGCTAATCCAATGGCCGTTTTTAAAGCGTTCAATTTATTATTCACTTCCTGCAATTCATTTTCTGGCACACTAGCAGCCACTACACCTGCCCCTGCTTGATAAGTAAGTGTGTTTTGCTTACTTAAAAAAGTACGTATCATAATGGCCTGGTTGCAAGAACCATCAAAACCTAGAAAACCAATACAACCCCCATAATAAGAGCGCTTAGTAGGTTCAATAGCATCAATTAATTGCATGGCTTTAAATTTAGGCGCACCACTTAAAGTACCTGCAGGAAAAGTTTTAGAAACTAATTGAAGTGGGTTTGCCTCTTTAGCCACCAGCCCTTCTACTTCACTCACTAAATGAATCACATGACTATAATAATGCACTTGTCGGTATTGTTTCACTTTTACCTCTGTACATACACGGCTTAAATCGTTTCTAGCTAAGTCTACGAGCATCACATGCTCCGCATTTTCTTTAGGGTCATCTAATAATTGCTGGGTCATTTCAGCATCCTTGGCTTCATCTCCCGTCCTTTTGAAAGTACCTGCAATGGGATGCACAATGGCCTTGCCATTTTTAATAATGATTTGCGCTTCTGGAGAAGAGCCCATCAATTTATAGTCGCCGTAATCAAAGAAAAATAAATAAGGAGAAGGGTTAATATTTCGAAGTGTGCGGTATACATTAAACTCATCGCCTTGGAAGCTTTGTTGGAACCTTCTACTTAATACAATTTGAAATACATCGCCACGCATACAATGCTGAATGCCTTTTTTTACTGCTTCGCGGTACTGCTCGTCGGTTAAATTAGAGCTTTCTTCTCCTTTGATAGAGAATGGGTATTGAGGAAGGTCCTTACTTTTAATATAAGATACGAGTGCATTATAATCAGAGGCAATACCTGCTATTTTATTTTCGCAAATAAATATTTCATCCTTGAAATGATTAAAGGCAATTACATATTGATACAAACGATAACGCATCAATGGAATAATAGGAGCCTCTTCTTTAAATTGTATGGTATCAAAAAAAGGAATAGCATCATAAGCGGTGTATCCATACAAACCCTGCGCAAAAGCAGCTTCTTTTACTTCCGCTCCTTTCATTTCGTATTGTTGCATATAGGCCCAAATACGATCTGGTGCTGCATGTACATTTTTAATGGTTTCTTTCTCCGGTTCTTGATTAGGGTATTTATATTCAATCTCATTCAAGGAAGATATTTCAATACCCCCAATCGCATTCACCCCAATAAAAGAATAACTATTTTCAGCAGCATGTGAATCGGTGCTTTCTAATAAAATAGTATCCCTAAATCTATCTCTCAATCGTAGATAAATACCTACGGGTGTAAAAGTGTCTGCCAACATTTTAGTGACAGTAGTCTCAATCATCAATTTTTGCATATTCCTGCGGTCATTCGTTAAAAAAACAAACCCCAACATTGCTGTTAGGGTTCATGTATAATTTGACAATATAGTTATGTCACTACAATACCCTAAAGGATTTTGTATGCCACCACCAGATATTGTTTGTTTGTTTCATTCTATTGCAAATCTAGGACAATGTACATTTTCTACCAAAAAAAATATTCCTACCGCGATGAGGCTTTATGGCCTATAAAACCCCCTTGGTGCTGGGTAGTTGGTTGCTATGGGGGTCGCGGTGCACGGCCATTTTAATGGCTTTAGCGAAGGCCTTAAAGATGGCCTCAATTTTATGGTGCTCATTCTCCCCTTGGCAGCTAATATTCAAATTACATTTAGCAGCGTCGCTGAAGGACTTAAAGAAGTGAAAGAACATTTCTGTGGGCATTTCCCCTACTTTCTCTCGGCTAAATTTTGCGTCCCAAACAATCCAATTACGGCCTCCAAAATCAATTAATACTTTCGCCTCTGCCTCATCCATAGGAAGGGCAAAACCATAACGCTCCATTCCTCTTTTATCGGTTAATCCTTTTGCGAAGGCTTCCCCTAAGGCCAAACCAATATCTTCAATGGTATGGTGTTCGTCAATATGTAAATCGCCGTCGCAATGGATATTTAAATCAATGGAACCATGCCTTGCAATTTGCTCTAACATATGATCAAAAAATCCCAGGCCAGTATGAATATTTGCTTTGCCTGTACCGTCTAAGTTTAAGGATACTTTAATTTTAGTTTCTTTCGTATTTCTTTCATGTACTACTTGTCGAAGACCTAGTTTCAAAAAAGAATAAATATCGCTCCAACTAGATGTTTCAAGTGCAATCGTATCTCTTAATGCTAATTCTTGCTCTGCACTAAGTGCATGATTGCCCGATTTTAAATAAATGGCTTTACATCCTAAGTTTTTAGCAAGGCTAATATCAGACCATCTATCTCCAATCACAAATGAATATTGAATATCAAAAGATTCATTGCCCATTAAGTGTTTTACAAGTGCAGTACCTGGTTTGCGTGTAGGTGCTTTATCTTTTTCAAAACTAGCATCGATATGAATTTCATCAAATACAAAACCTTCTTTGGCTAAAGTATCCAGCATTAATGCTTGAAAAGGTTCAAAATTTCTTGTTGGATAAGTAGCAGTACCTAGGCCGTCTTGGTTAGTGACCATTACTTTATAATAGCCCAGTTCAGCTGCTATTTTTTGTAAATTAGTAATAGCGCCTTTTACAAAACGCGTTTTTTCAATACTATCAATTTGATAATCTGATTGGGGTTCCTCCAAAACAACACCGTCTCTATCTATAAATAAAATGGGTCTCATATATTTTTACTTCTTGGCTGCTTTGTTTTTAAGCAAGGCTGCTTTTACTTGACTAATGGTTACTGCGCCTGCTTTGTTCGACCAACTATTTCTAACATAGGTTAAAACATCTGCAATGGCGTCTTCTTTTAAATCGGGATTGGCTGTCATGGCATTATTATAATACATACCATCTAAGGCTACTCTTTCATCATAACCATTTCTAATAATGTTTACCAACCTTGCTATATCTTTTCCATTCACATTGGTAGAGCCGTCCAAAGGAGGGTTCATATTGGGCACACCACCACCATCTGATTGATGACAAACTAAACACCTGGTTTCAAATATCTTTTTCCCATTAATTTTATTCTGCGCATTACACCATTGGGTCAAGACTAAAAAACAAAATAATAATGTAAATTTAATAAAGCCATTTATTGAAACTGTTATTGAAAAATTTTTCATAATTAATTGTGTTTTATTTTTTAAAACTCTCTTTTAAATAAATAGTTATTTACTGTAACTAATTTTAAAAATTGCTCCTTTATTATCATCACTTACATAAATAGAACCGTCCGGACCTTGCGCTAAACCACAGGGTCTTGCCTTAGCCTTACCTGTATTAGTTACTTTAGCACCATTTTCCGTACCTGCAAATCCGTTGGCAAAAATTTCCCATTCTCCAGTAGCTTTTCCATTTTTAAATGGAATGAAGGCTACAAAAAATCCTTCTTGAGGAAGTGGGGCTCTATTCCATGAACCGTGAAAACTAATGAACGCTCCATTTTTATATTTTGCAGGAAATTGATTACCAGTGTAAAATAGTACAGCCATGGGTGCCATATGCGCAGGAAATGCAACAGCGGGTTCTTTAAATTCACTTGATCCTTCTTTCTTGCTATCTCCACCATATTCAGGTGAAACTATTTTTTTATGTTGGCTAGGATCATAATAAACATAAGGCCAGCCTGCGTTGTCACCTTCATTAATTTCATAAAAAGTTTCAGCTGGCAACTCTGCATTTTGTGCATCGGTATATAAATTAGGATAGAAACTATTTAACTGATCTCGTCCATGTTGTGCAACAAATAATTTATTTGTTTCTGTATTCCAATCTAAACCTAATACATTTCTTAGTCCAGTAGCATAACGCTTACCGTCTTTATACGTTTGGTTTTCTTTACTGCCGTCAAATTTCCAAATACCTCCTGCAGAATCTAAAATAGGACAAGGCATCATTCCTTGAGAGCCTGGTGTTCTATCTTTTTCTTGACAAGCATTAGAATAAGCACCAATATTTACATAAATATTATTAGCCATATCAAAGGTGATTGACTTTGAATTATGTTGTCTTCTGTCTAATAATCCACTAACAATAGTAAGCGGTGTCAATGGATTCACTACTTCGTCTTTGCTATTTAATTCATATTTAAAAACGGCTTCATTAGAACTAGCATACAAACTATTTCCTTTTACAAAAATACCTGTGCCACCAAATTTTGCAAAACCATTTATTTTATCAGCCACCCCATCATTATTGGCATCTTCTAATCTTATAATGGCATTGCCTTCTTTATTAGGATTATTTAATTTTGCAAAAACAACGCCCGACTTTGTAATGGCTATATGTCTTGCACCTCCAATATTATTGGCATACAAATTAGCTTTAAAGCCAGTAGGTAATGTTAAACCTGCATTTTCTTGGGCTATAACACTCATGCAAAAAGCAAAAAGAGCAATGCTTACTAATTGAATCTGTTTTTTCATACTATATATTATTTATTTAAAATATTATTCATTTAAATTTTGTTGAATGTGTAATTTAATAAAATTAACTTAAACGGAGGCATTGAGGAATGTTATTTCTATCCACTGCGCCATCGCATCTACCAATTGAGTATTTTCTTGCTCATTGCCTACGGTAATTCTTAAACTATCGGCACAATTCTCTAAACTAGACCTATCTCTTACCACAATACCCTTGGTTAATAAGAACTCATACAAGCTTCGCGCATTGGGTATTTTTACCAATAAAAAATTAGTATCTGAAGGATATACCTTTTCTACATAAGGCATGCTTTCTAATACTGCTGCTAAAGCATTACGCATGTCTACCAAATGCATAATCATATCATTTACCTGACCCACTTCTTCCAACGCAGTTAATGCTAATTCTTGGGTAACAATACTAATATTATAAGGCGGTTTTACTTTATTCATATAAGCAATAATCTCATTGCTTGCAAAAGCCATTCCTAATCTTATACCTGCAAGCCCCCATGCCTTACTTAATGTTTGAAGTACCACTAAATTGGGATAATCAATTAAAGACTGCGCAAAAGATTTTTGTTTTGAAAAATTAATATAAGCTTCATCTATTACCACTATCCCATTGAAATGATTTAAAATAGTTTCAATATCAATGCTGTCCAATGAATTGCCCGTGGGGTTATTGGGTGAACAAATCCAAATAATTTTAGTATTGTCATTTACTAGTTGTTCAATATGTGCCACATTTAATTGATAATTATCAAGTAAGGGCGCCCATTTAATTTCAATATTATTAATATTCGCACTTACTTCATACATAGGATAGGTGGGAGGACAAATAATTATATTGTCCTTCCCTGGTTCACAGAAAGTTCTATATAAATTATCGATACATTCATCACTACCATTGCCAATAAATATTTGCGAAGCTTCTATTTGTTTAATGAAGGCTAATTTTTCTTTTAGTTTTTTTTGATAAGGATCGGGGTAACGATTATACCATTTTGTCAAAGGAGATCCTAAACTGTTTTCATTCGCGTCTAGTAATACATTGGCTTCTCCACTATATTCTTCTTTAGCAGACGAATAGGCTTTTAATATTTCAATATTGGGCCTCACTATTTTTTTGATATCAAATTGCATAGCCTTAAATTTTAGATTTTATCCATTCCACTCTTAATGCAACTGCCTTGCTATGTGCCTGCAAACCCTCTGCTGTAGACATTTCTATAACAGTAGGTGCAATATTTTCTAGCCCTCTTTCTGTTAATTGTTGAAAGGTTATTTTTTTTACAAAAGAATCCATACTTACTCCACTATAGGCTTTCGCAAAACCATTGGTGGGAAGTGTATGATTGGTTCCACTAGCATAATCACCCACCGATTCTGGAGAAAAGTTACCAATAAAAATAGAACCCGCGTTCATAATTTTCTCAGCCACTTGTGCAGCATTATTAATAGATAAAATGAGGTGCTCGGGTGCATATTCATTAATCATTTCAATGGCCTCTTCTGTATTTTCTATTATAATCGCTTTAGAATTTTCAAGGGCCTTAGTGGCGAATTCTTTTCTAGGTAGTAATGCTAATTGTATATCTAATTCTTTTTGAACCTGCTCCACTATTTCTATATTGTTTGCGATGAGCATTACTTGACTATCGGCTCCATGTTCTGCTTGTGATAATAAATCGGCCGCCACAAAACTAGCGATACTTGTTTCATCAGCATATACACATACTTCACTAGGTCCTGCTGGCATATCAATGGCTATTCCTTCTTGTTGTATCATTTTTTTAGCCGCAGTAACGTACTGATTCCCTGGGCCAAATATTTTATACACTTTGGGAACAGACTTTGTACCATAAGCCAGTGCCGCAATGGCTTGCACACCCCCTATTGTAAAAATGGCTGTCACGCCTACTAAAGAAGCAGCGTAAATAATAGCAGGGTCAATTTCTCCTTTTTCATTCGGAGGCGTACATAATATTATTTCTTTACAGCCGGCTAATTTTGCAGGAATGCCCAACATAAGTACAGTTGAAAATAAAGGAGCAGTGCCTCCTGGAATATAAATACCTACTTTTTCAATGCCCACCGACTTTCTCCAGCACCAAACCCCAGGCATGGTTTCAATTCTTTCTTCTTTTTGTATTTGTCCCTGATGAAAGACTTCAATATTTACTTTCGCTAATTGAATAGCTGTCTTTAAACTTGGCGTTAATGCTTTTTCAGCAACTTCTAGCGCTGACTTACTCAATTCGAAATTGCTTAATGCTATTTTATCAAAAGCTAGGGTATACTCCCTAACAGCAGCGTCTCCCCTTTGCTTCACAGCCATTAATATCTCTCTCACTTTAGCCTCTAAAGGAGCAGCATCAAATTGAGGTCGGGCTAAGATACTTAGCCAATCCTTCTTTTTAGGTTCTTTAAATACTTGAATCATTATAATATCATTTTTTCAATAGGCACTACTAAAATTCCTTCAGCACCTGCTAGTTTTAACTGTTCAATAATTTCCCAAAAATCGCTTTCATCAATGACACTATGCACGCTACTCCATCCTGGTGTAGCTAGTGCCACCACCGTAGGGCTTTTCATACCTGGTAATAAAGAAATTATTTTTTCTAAATTATTATTAGGCGCATTTAATAAAACATATTTATTACGCTTTGCTTTTTTAACCGACTCAATTCTGAATAATAATTTTTGTAAAATAGCTTCCGCTTCAGGCGCCAAAGCCTTTCTTTTAATAAGAACGGCTTGAGAATCTAAAATAGTTTCTGCTTCTTTTAATCCATTCATAAATAAAGTAGAGCCGCTACTTACTAAATCACAAATAATATCGGCAAGACCAATGCCTGGTGCAATTTCAACACTGCCGCTAATTTCATGTATCTCTGCCTTAATACCATGCTTATCTAAATACCCTTGCACAAGCACCGGATAACTTGTGGCAATTTTTTTACCAGATAAATACTGTGGCCCGGTAAAATTTTCATTTTTACGAACTGCAAAACTAAGTCTGCATTTTCCAAAACCTAAACTATAGGCCACTTCTACTTTTTTAGCTTTTTCATACACTACATTCTCTCCCACAAATCCAATATCCGCTACACCGTCTTCTACGTATTGAGGAATATCGTCATCTCTTAAAAAAAATAACTCAATGGGAAAATTAGTCGCTTCCGCTTTAAGCTTATTGACCCCATTACCAATATCAATGCCTGCTTCTTTTAATAAACGCATTGAATCGTCGTGTAGTCGACCCGACTTCTGAATAGCTAATTTTAAACGCATATTACTTATATTATATATTTTACTTGACTGACTATAAACTAAAAGGGCTTACTTGTTAGTAAGCCCTTTGGTTAAATATAGTTACATACCTACACCCATAGCCTACCCATTGGATAGTAAATGCAAATGATGTGTATGATTGTTTAATGTCATGGTGCAAATTTACAACCCTTTTAGAAATTACCCAACAAAAAAGAAATATTTTGACTAATTTGCTAGCACAAATTTCAATAAATCACTATTAACAATTGTTTTTATGCGTATTCTACCCCTAACAATGATATTAACGGTTCTTTCTTTATCCTTTTGTGCTCAGAAAGAAGCGCCCGCTCCTGCACCTGTGGTAGTGACTCCCCCTACTCCCACAACACCTCCTACGCCTACTACCCCCACCGATACAGCTAGAAAGTTAGTATGGTCGGATGAATTTGATAAAGGGAGTTTACCAGATACATCTAAATGGGCTTATAATGTAGGTACCGGTTCAAATGGCTGGGGTAATAATGAGGCTGAATATTATACCAAGGACTCTACCAATGCAAGAATTGAAAATGGTAACTTAATTATAGAAGCTAGAAAGGAGAGCAGAGGAGGAAAAAATTATACATCTGCTAGATTACTTACCCAAGGAAAAGCCTCGTGGACTTATGGACGATTTGAGATAAGAGCAAAACTTCCTAGAGGCATTGGATCATGGCCTGCCATTTGGATGCTTGGCGCCAATATCGAAGGCGCTGGTGCAGTAGGTTGGCCTACATGCGGAGAAATAGATATTATGGAACATACAGGTAAAGAATTAGGTGCGGTTAGTTTTTCAGCGCATTCTAAATTATTGAACTGGACCTTAGGTACTCAAAAAACATTTAAAACAAATATTGATAATGTGGCCGATGCCTTTCATGTATACAGTATTGATTGGACCAAGGATATGATTAAGTATTACGTTGATGGAGTATTATATTATAATGTACCCAATGATGGAAGAGGTGTAGAATCATACCCCTTTGTAGCACCAGAATTTTTACTACTAAATTTAGCAGTGGGCGGGAATTTTGCAGGCAACACCATAGACGATAACATTTTCCCTATTAGAATGGAAGTGGATTATGTAAGAGTATACCAATAAAATTGAATATTAAAATTTAAAATGATTCAGCGCAAGCAATTATATATAAGAGCTCAGTTTAAAAAATTAATTATTATTTTTATTTTTTTAACTACTGCGATTATTTCATTTACTCAAAATATTGCACCGGCTCAACCCACAACACAGGCGCCTACTGTATTATCTCCTAATTTATTAGTAGGCACTTATACAAAAAAAGGAAGCAAGGGTATTTATGTCTTATCATTTGATACAGCCACAGGAAAGGCTACTGAAATAAGTCATACAGAAAATGCCATCAATCCTTCTTTTTTAACTATTTCAAAAGACCACCAACAAGTATATGCAGT
>JBAXWU010000004.1:0-35823 GCA_037128235.1 Chitinophagia bacterium
TGTACAACAAAACTTAGCCATTGCCTTTCCTCAAAAAACTGTAAAAGAAAGACAGAAAATTGCCAATGAATTTTATCAGCAGTTCACCGACTCTTTTATTGAAACTTTTAAGCTTATTTCCATTTCTGATAAAAATTTTGACAAAAGATTTACTTCTAATGTAGAAGTTTTAAATAAACTATATGCAACGGGGCAGTCTGTTCAAATTATGGCAGGGCATTTTTTTAATTGGGAATTTGCGAACTGGGGAGTGGGTAAATATAGCAATTACCCCTTCATTGCAGTTTACATGCCTTTAAGTAATCCTCACTTTAATAAAATTATTTTAAAATTAAGAATGCGTTTTGGTAGCATAATGATTGCTGCAACTAATTTTAAATCACAGTTTCATAAATATGCTACTCAAGGTAATTACGCCATGGCATTAGCTGCTGATCAAAACCCAGGTAATCCTTTATCGGCTTATTGGGTTCCTTTTTTTGGAAGACTAACGCCTTTTGTAAAAGGTCCAGAAAAGGGCGCTCTTTTAAATAATACGGCTCAGGTTTTTGTACACTTTTACCGTGTGAAAAGAGGGTATTATCATTCAGAATATGAAATCATGACCACTTCCCCTAATTACTTTAAAGACGGTAAGTTGACTGCTTTGTATGTGAAAATATTAGAAGAAAAAATTAAAGCAAAACCTGCCAATTATTTATGGAGTCATCGTAGATGGAGATATGAATATGATGCCTCAAAGCATGAAAAACTACTTGTACATTAGTTATGTAATATGATTCTAATGAGTTAACTGTAATAACTTTAGCAAATTCGTGTAAATAATTTCGATTAGTTCAGTAAAATATCCTCATCACCAACAGGCTTTACTTTAGTGACTTCGAAACTAAATTTTTCTTTCAAACTTTGTACTGCCTCCCATCCTCCTACGACTATTCTAATATTATGGATACCTTGTTTTTTTAAAAGACTTGCCGCAAGTGTGCTATTGTCTCCATTTTCAGTAAGAATATAAATATTAAAATGTTCGTCTAATTCAGACATAGACCCTGGGTCTCCCATATCGGCTAAGGGTAGAGACACTGAATTTTTTATATGGCTTTTATCAAAATCGGCTTCTGTTCTACAATCTAATACCATTAAGTATTCATCAAATGGAATATCCATGGCTAGTTCATCTACTTCTACATCAATAATTAAGTCCACTCTTTTATGGGCTGTCCAAGTGGCAAAGCCACCTTCTAAATAACCTTTGATACCCGTGAATTCGGCCTTCGTAAAATAAGCCAATGTTTCAGCGGCAATAGATTCTTCTAAAATAAAAACTAAGGGACTATCTTTTCTAATGATGTCCATGGCAATGGCATATTTTGCTGTTGTAGGTGTAATATGTATTGCATTAGGAATATAGCCTTCCATTAATTGTGCAATAGGTCTTGCATCAATAATGATGACCGATTCATCTTCAATGATTCTAAGAAATTGGGCTAAGTCTACTTGCATACTATCCGACAAGTTGTTCTACGAATTTATTGATTTGCTCTAAGCGAGTATAATCAACGGCATAATAAATAAATTTTCCTTCACGAATAGTGGTAACAATACTAGCTCTTCTTAAGATGGCTAAATGTTGTGAAGCCACAGATTGTTCTAATCTTAACTTTACATAAATTTCTGTAACAGTTACTTTTTTATGTTCGTCAATTAATTTTACAATTTGTTGACGAAGCTTATGATTTAAAGCACGCAAAATCATAGCGGCTTTTTTACTGTGTAATAAATCTACTTTCAATGGACTTGTACCATTCGCTAATTGTAGTTGTGGTAATGACTGATTCATGCTCGTTTATTTTGGGGGTTAAATATTTCAACAAAACTACAATTAATTTTTAAAATGCAATTTATATTTTATATGTAAAATGTTAAAGGAATTGGTTTTGTGTATGAAATCTGTCGACAACGTAGATTCTCTTATACAAAGTAGATTTTGTACCGCTCATCACATTTTTGAGCTAATTTTTTATATAAAGCAGCTATTTTTTTATATAAAGCAGTTATTTTTTAAAGAAAAATTCTTTTAAATAAGAAGGGCTGCTATAGGCGGTATCTACAAATTCACCTTTGGTAAATGCGGTTTCTGCTAACTGAATGCAATCCAATATATTATAAGACTGCTCCACAAAAAAGATAGCAGGATCTTCCAATAATTCCTTGGCCTTGGTGGCCGCCGATCCTATACAAATTGTTGGTTGCTTTTTAAGTAAGTTTGTTAAATAGTCACTATCTATGACAATAGCTTGCTCAGCCATTAGACAATTCAACTTGTTATCATAAATAGCTCCAAAGACTTCCATTCTTTTAGCATCTATCATGGCAAAAACTTGTACCTGCTCTTTTTTATCTATAAACCATGCTTGCTTAGAGGCTGCATTGGCTAAAAGGGAAAGGGTAGAAAGTCCAATCATTGGTTTATTTAAAGCATAGGCAATGCCTTTAGCACTAGATAGACCCACTCTTAAACCTGTATAAGATCCTGGGCCCATAGTTACTGCAATGGCATCCATAGTATTTAAGGGCATAGCTGTTTCGGCCACTAATGTTTGAATAGCCACCTGCAAAAAGGACGCATGTGTTTGGAATACCTCGTTTTCTTGAATAGCTATTAAGACCCCATTTTGGCTAATGGCTACCATGGCCTTTTCGCCAGCTGTATCAATATGTAATAGGGTTGCCAAATTCTTTGAAATGTTTTACAAAAATAGGTGGGGAATTGCTAGAAAAACAAGAAATTGCAATCTTAATTCAATAATATGTCAAAAGAAATCATTCAAACAAGTAAAGTGCCTGCACCCATTGGCCCCTATAGTCAAGCAGTTATTGCTAACGGATTTTTATTTGCTAGTGGCCAGGTAGCATTTAATCCTACAACAGGAGAATTAGTCTTAACCGATATCCAAGCCGAGACAAGACAGGTTATGGAGAATATCAAGGCTATTTTAGATGAAGCGAAACTAAGTTTTGCCAACGTAGTGAAAACCACCATCTTTTTAAGCGATATGCAATTGTTTGCGCAAGTAAATGAAGTATATGCTAGTTATTTTACTGCTAATTTCCCAGCACGTGAAACAGTGGCTGTTAAAACACTACCACGTAATGTAAATATAGAAGTAAGTATTACGGCGGTGGTTACTTTATAATAAATTGATAACTTGTTTTAAGTACCAAATTTTCATGGGGCTTCATTAATTGAAGCCCTATTTTATTATTAAAACAATTGGGTATCCCACTTAAATTTTCAATAGCAATACTTTTTCTGTCCGAAGGGGTATATAATTGTAGATAAGGATAGTTCATCAGAGGCTGAACAATTAATTGATATTTTTCGTTTTCAAGTAGGCAGGTATTTGCTGAGGCGCCCACTAGATAGCAATTATCTAAATGAAGGCTTTCTATTTTTTGACTAATTGCAAATTCGTTTTCATCCATTATTTTTCCAGTAGGCAGCAGCATTGCATTGTACTCAATTTTACCATTCGCTTTTAATTTTATAAAGCTATCGTTGACACAAGCATCTAATTTAAAATATGGATGCCATCCATCCATCATTGGAATGGTTGAATCACTTAAGTTGGTGATAATAGTTTCTACAGTCACTAAATTATTTTTATGCAAATGCCACTTTATAAGTAAGGTATAAGCAAATGGATAGCCCTTATCTGTTCCTTCGTAATGGTATTTCAAATGTAGGTAAGCTCCCTGGGCATCTGTTTCACTTAATTCAATGCTAAACAACGCGTCATATAAAATACCATGAAGGGCATGTTTTTCATGGTAGAACTTTTCTATGGTATAAGTACTGTCGTCTAATATATACTGCCCGTTTTCGATGCGACAAGAAAAGGGGCTCATTTTCCCCCCTCTAAATCCATTATTTTCAAAATTCCCCCAACCCTCAGAAAAATTATTGCCTTCCACTATTTCTAGTGGCTCTGAATGGCCCATTACCTGCCAACTATTTAACAAGGCCCCCTTGGTAGCTATCTCTATAACCGTCTTGTTACTTGTATCTATTAATCGGACAAGTTCAAAATGGCTGGCTGGGGTAATTTCAATTTCAAAAGACATAGGAAATGGTTTGAATGGAAAATTAAAACTATTCTATTAACTTTGGATGGTAATAAATAAAATATGTATAAAAATTTATTTTTCGCGTTTCTATTTATTTCTTTAGCCAGTTTTGGTCAAAAAGGAAATAAGTATGATAGCACCGTTAAAATGGGTAAAGCGGGATATCGTATTACATGTATGAATAGAAACTTAGATCATAATACCTTAAATATTAGACCCATTGGTTTTAAATCAGAAGTAAGAGAAGCTAATCTTGAATTAAGGGGTAGGGTGGTTTCCACGGAAATAGATGATTTAAATAATGATGGATTTCCCGATATTATTATTTTCGTAATGGATGCCAAAGACAAATTGAGTCTTTTTAGTGTTGCATCAAGAGAGAATGAAAGAATAGAACCTATTTATTTTCCAGATATTACCAATGATATGCAATTAAGTAAGGGCTATAGAGGGAAAGATGAATATAAATTAGTAGAAGGGGTGCTTTTTAGAAAGTTTCCCATTTTCGAATCAGATACCACTATTAAAACACCTACTAATAAGGTTAGACAAATTATGTATCGAGTGATGGCAGGTGATCAAGGTACTTGGCGATTTAAATCTTTCAAGACTTTTGAAATGTTAGTAGATTAATTTTACATCCCTTTTGTAATAACAATTTTCCCAACTGCTTTTTCATTACCCAACTCATCTCGCACAAATACAAGGTAAATGCCCGTGGCTACTTTATTACCTGTTAATGATTTTCCATTCCAAATAGCTTGTCCACCTAAAGCACGTGTTTCAAATACTAAGCTTCCAGATAAATCGGTTATTTTCACTAATGCATTTTCTACCAGTCCTCTAAAAGCAATAGGTCCATTATAATTAGGAGGCACAGGGTTGGGGAAAATTTTAATTTCGCTTTGAGTAGTAGATCCTCCTGTAGCAAATCCTCTATAACTTACCATTTCATTCGCCGTATTAAAAAATACATTGCCATAGGTGGGTTCTATTAATATTTGTAAAATGGTATCATTAGGAAGAGGGCTATTATTTTTGGTGAAATGTTCAATAATGGTACTTCCATCTGCACTTAATAGCCAGGCTCCATTTTGAGTGCCTACCCATTTTCTGTTCGCTCCATCTACTGTTATACAATTCACGGATTCTCTTTGCAATAACAAACCCAAAAACCCATTGGTATTTTTTAGGGTAGGTAAGTAGGCATCACATATATCTTTACTAATATCTCCACAATTAAATATGCCAATACCATTATCGGTGCCCACCCAAATAGAACCTGCATTATCTAAGGCCACACTTAAAACATTGTTACTAGGTAAATTCCCTGAAGACTTTGAAGTATTCAATTGTTTCCAACTTGCTGTTCCAAAATATTTATTGGATTGGTATACATATAATCCCTGATTCGCAGGGCCAGGTATCCAAGCTTGCCCTTGATCATTGACGACCATTTTCTTTAAACCATTTTTTATATAATTTGAAGGAAGTGGAATATTTGTCCATTTATTATCTTGTTTTTGAGTAAGTCCTTGTCCGTCTTGAAGCGCCCAAAAAATACCATCCTTTGAAAATTGTATTTGTGTAAAATTCCCATTGAGTGTACTTGGGCTAATGGTTTCAATATTACTTGCAGCCATATTATAATGCAAAAGCGAAGCTTTAGAGGTGAACCACCAACTATTGCTGGCAGGGTCAATACATGCAGCAGTAAGTACAGGTAAATTAACGCCGTTCAATTTGGTATAATTTTTCCAACCCGCATCGCTATAGGTACTAAAGCCTCCTGTTTTTTCTCCAAAGGGAGCCAACAAATAATCGCTGTTTACAAAACCATATCCTCTTATTTTTTCAGCAGGGCCTCCTAAAGCTATATTTTTAGTTTCTGTATTTTTTATAATTAATCCATTGAGGCTGTCGGCAATCCAAATGGCGTTTTGGTCTATGGCCATGTCTACTGGCATTGCTAAGAAAGTTTTATCAAGGATAGTAGTAATAGTATTATTAGTATTTAAATTTAATAAACTTCCGTTAGAGCCATCCGATTGTATGATATATAAGCCCTCTTTATGAGCGAAAGCGTTATTAATATTACCAATACTTGTTTGGTAAATGGGATTGTTGATGGGAAGCTGATATATATTTTTATTACCTATACCATATACAGTGTTGTTAAAACTGCTTAATTTTTTAATATCCGTATATCCATTTATTTTTTTCCACTGATTACTGCTAATATAATTATTTTTCAAAGCAGTGCTAAATACACCGTCTTCAGTTAAGGCATACAAGCTGTCTGCAGTGCTAATTGTCTGATAGGTAATGCTGGTCTGCCTGTTATTATTAGCAAACCAAGTATCTTTGATTTCATGTTTGATTAAATCAAGCACTACTATGCCAAAATTAGTTGATAAAATTGCCCATGAACCTAGTACTTGAATAGAATTTATTTTTTTATTCGCATACACTTTAGATAAGTAAATATCGGCAACAGCATAAACTGCATCTCCTTTAACAATGTCAATATTACTATTATTATACGCTATTATTATTTGTGCTTCTGTTGGGTCCCAAGCAATGGCAGCAATTTCTATTTCATGTAAACCATTCGATTTACCTAAAAATTGAATAGTATTTTTTGCATCTATACTAAAAACTTGATTCGTAGTTGCACCATAAAGTAGATTGCCTTTAGCAAGATGTAGTACATTTTTATTATTATAATGCTCTCTCCATTGTCCTAATGGCTCCAGAAGGCTTTGAGCTGAAGCATTCAGATATACTATCAGAGAACATAAACAAAAAAAATATTTTTTAAACATATTTTTAATTAAGTGAAGTATAGAGCGCTTCTTGAATTTTAGCTCTTATATTAGTCTCGCTAAAAGCTTTATTATCCCTTGTAGGGTAAACTCTATTAGAAAGAAAAATGAATAATAATTCTTTCTCTGGATCGGCCCATACACAAGTGCCTGTAAAACCTGTATGGCCAAAAGTGCTTGGAGAAGCGCTTAGACAAGGGTATGGGTCCTTGGCTACTTCATTATTTCTTTCGGGTTTATCAAAGCCTAAACCACGTCTACTATTATCGGTATTATAAGCTGTGAATAAATCAACTGTACTTTGAGTAAAATAATTTTTTCCATTCCAAGACCCTTTATTTAATAGCATTAAATAAAGTTTTGCTAAGTCGCTTGCGTTGCTAAATAAGCCAGCATGACCTGCAATACCGCCCATGACGGAGGCACCTTCATCATGCACAGCGCCTTGTATTAATTCATGACGGTAATAATTATCCAGCTCAGAGGCAGCAATATTAGGCAAGCTTGTTTTTGTTAAAGGTAAAAATCCAGTGGACTGCATACCTAAAGGAGCATAAAATTGTTGCGTAGCGTATTCATGTAAATTCATACCTGTTACTTGTTCTACTATGAGTCCTAAGAAAATAAAATCATTGTCGCTATATACATATTTACCCGGTGTGGTTACTGGACTTCTTAAAATTTTATTTTTAATGGTATCTGACCAACTGTCTAATAAATATTTAGTAGGCGTTATCATTTTATGATGTGCCTTATCGGGTATATTAGTAATAAGACCATCTAAATAGCTTCCAGTAGGTGTAAGCAAAGCTTCATAAAATTTTATATAAGGGTATAAGCCTGCTTGATGTAGTAGTAAGTCCTTTAAAGTAATAGATGCCTTTGTATTACCTAGTACCCATGGTAAATAATCGCCAATGGTTTTATTAATATCTACTTTTCCTTGTTCCACTAATTTCATAATAGATACCGTAGTAGCACTTACTTTAGTTACAGAAGCTAAATCGTAATAAGTATCTAAGCTTACAGGTGCTGAGCCTTCCCCAGCAGTATTGCCGTAGGCCTTATTGAAAATAATTTTATTATTCTTAGCGACTAATATTTGACAACCAGGAAAAGCTTTTTTATCAATAGCCTCTTCTATCATTTTATCAATAAAAGATAAATTAGGTAGCGTAGCAGGCACTGCATTACTTGAGCTAGATTCCATCAATTGACTACTTGTGCCATAAGGTAAGTCCTCGCTAACTGTTACTGGAAGTTCACCAGTAGCTTGTATTTTTCCTTCCATCCAATGAAGGGCTGCTTCTTGCGTAAAGGCGTTGTCTTCGTAGGCAAATAAAATATTTTGAATTTTATTAAAATCACCTACTGCATAAGGGTTGCCAAATATTAAATGAAACCAATTATTAGGATGCGGCTCATTTAAAAACTGAATTATTTGACTAGGAATTTCAAAATGATTACTAGGCTTGCGATTATAATTATGTAAACCCACTACTACCTGATCAAAATTAGCTACTGATTTTTTTACGGTTTCAAGGGCACTACTATCCTTAGCATTAACATAAAATATTTGAAATCCATATTTTTCTGTAAGTGCTTGAGTAAGTAAATTAGGTTTTGCAAGATTTAAGGCAATATAGGCTGTCTTTTTTTGAAGGCCAATACCCGCATGGGCGCTAGGCTTTACATAACTGAGCGACTGTGCGGCCATTTGAGATTTAAGTGCTGCTACCGATTGGTTTAAATCTGCAATAATATTGGTAGTGTCAATAGCTTGAAAATTACTTAAGCCATATTTATATTTTGCAGCTAATATTTTTTTAACTCTTTGGTCAATATCTTTTTTAGTAATACGTTTTTCTTTAATGGCTAATTTTATTTTTTCAATAGACTCTCCAATATCGCCAGGCAAGCAAAGCATATCATTGCCTGCAAGTATGGCTTGTACATTTGCTTCGCCTCTAGGAAAATAATTACTAATGGCTTTCATGTCTAATGCATCTGTTACGGTAATTCCTGTAAAGCCTAAATCTTTTTTAAGTAAATCATGAATGGCTTTAGAAGATAAAGAAGTAGCATATTTAGGGCGGTTGTCAATGGCAGGTACCGATAAATGCCCAACCATCACTGAACCAATACCCGCATCAATCAAGGCTTTGAATGGAGCTAATTCCATTGCTGTTAATTGCTCCATGCTTTTATTAATTACAGGAATATCTACATGAGAATCTACCGATACATCTCCATGTCCAGGAAAATGTTTAGCAGTGGCCATCACACCATTGTCTTGCATGCCTTTCATATAGGCAATACCATGTTGAATAACTCTTTGTTTATTTTGACCAAAACTTCTTTCGTTAATAACAGGGTTACTTGAATTATTATTAATATCTACATCGGGTGCATAATTCACTTGAATGCCTAATCGTTTACATTGTGCGGCCACAGCTACGCCCATTTGATACACTAACCTATCAGAGGCAATAGCGCCTAAAGAAAGTTGTCTTGGGAACATTTCAACACTGTCCAATCGCATACCCACGCCCCATTCTGCGTCCATGGTAATAAGCAGCGGTGTTTTAGCAATAGATTGATAATAGTTTGTTTGCATAGCTTCTCTCACAGGACCTCCTTGAAAAAAACATAAACCACCTACATTGTATTTTTTAATAATTTCTGTGAGGGTATCTAATTTTTTACTATCCCAATTACTATGCGCTCTAATAATCATTAATTGAGCAATCTTTTCATCTAATGACAATTGTTTAAATTGCTTTTGTATCCATTTTTTTTCTGCCTTGCTTTGAGAAAATCCCTGCGAAACAAAAAATAAGGAAAGCGTAATAAGGAGTACTATTTTTTTCATTTGTATTTTTTTTACAATCACTATTTATAACAATCGATGGTATTGCAATTTAAGGATAAAAAAAAACTTACCCTAGGTTAGGTAAGCTTTTTATATAAGTTAGTGGGATAGTTAGAAAGGAGTGTGACTCATAAATCAGCAAAGGCCTATGCCTTTGCTTCTTCTGCTTCAGCCTCGTCGTCCGCTTCAGGTAAAGTAGGTTCTACCTTATGCTTTTGCAGTTGTGCAAACCATTTAATCATTTTCTTCATATCACTTGGATACACTCTTGTAAAGTCCATATTCGGATATGTCTTTTTAAAGTAGGCTTCTACCGATTTTGGTTCTTTCTCATTCGGTAAAGCTTCTTTTGATTTGCCCATGGCTATAAATACCTCCGCTAAAAAAACGTTTTCGCGGGTGGTAAACACCTCAATACTCTCTAAATGAGAGAACTGATGGGCTCTAGAGCTAATGAATTGAGTGGTATCATTTTCTAGTGATTTAGCTATCGCGCCATCGCTTTTGCTGGTCATTAATTCAAATAATCCTGACTTGCCAGACACGGCGATTAGTTTGCTGTATTCCATAAATTCGGTATAGTTATTTTACGGGCGCAAATTACTGAAAAACACCCAATTTTCGTTTTTTAAACTACCTTTGTTTATCAATAAAACGAAAGGATATGCCAGGTTTTGAAATGTTTGGAGCAGAAGAAAAAAAAGAAGTGAATGAGGTCTTAGAGACCGGCATTCTAATGCGTTATGGTTTTGATGGTGCTAGAAATGGAATGTGGAAATCAAAAGAGCTAGAACAGGCTATTTGTAGCCGTTTCGAAACTCAGTATGCACAATTAACCTCTAGTGGTACCGGTGCTTTAACCACCGCCATGGTTGCCTTAGGCGTTGGAGTGGGTGATGAGGTAATTATGCCTGCCTTTACTTTTGTAGCAAGTTTTGAAGCCATTTTAAGTGTAGGGGCTGTGCCCATTTTAGTGGATATCGACAGCTCACTTACCTTAGACCCAGCGGCTGTAGAAGCAGCCATTACCCCTAGAACCAAATGTATCATGCCCGTGCATATGTGCGGGTCTATGGCCGATTTGGATGCCTTAAAGGCTATCTGCGATAAGCATAATTTAATATTATTGGAAGATGCTTGTCAAAGCATCGGAGGAACTTATAAAGGAAAACCATTAGGTAGTATTGGTCATGCAGGTACTTTTTCTTTTGACTTTGTAAAAACTATTACCTGTGGAGAAGGGGGTGTGGTTATGACAAATAGCAAAGAAGTATATATAAAAGCAGATGCGTACACCGATCATGGACATGATCATGCAGGTGTGGATAGAGGAGCAGACCTACATCCTTTCTTGGGTTATAATTTTAGAATTAGTGAATTGCATGCAGCTGTGGGTCTTGCGCAAATAAAAAAATTAGATCAGTTTTTAACGATACAAAAAAAGAACAATCAAATTTTAAAATCTTATGTAGAACAAGTCCCAGGTATTGCATTTAGAACAGTGCCTGACCCTGCAGGAGATAGTGGAAGTTTTTTAACTTGGTTTTTACCATCACAGGAAGCCACTGAAAAAGTAATAGAGGCAATGAAGCAAGCCAATATATTAGCAGGTAATTTTTATTGGTATGCCAATAATTGGCATTATATCAAAAAATGGGCCCATCTTAAAAATGTGCAAAGCCTTTCTGCCTTAAATGAACCGCAACAAAAAGCACTCGCTGCATTAAGTACAAAAACATTTGAAAAAAGCGATGCCATTATGAGTAGGTGTATTTCCACGGCCATTAGTTTAACTTGGACTGAAGCACAAGTGCATGAAAAAGGAGCTGCATTTTTAAAGGTGATAGAAAAAGCAATTTCTTAAAGCAGCGATTATGTCATTAGGCCAATCCTTGCAACAAAGACAATTACAAAGGTTGTCACCCCAGCAAATACAACTGATGAAGTTGTTGCAAATTCCTACTGCCCAAATAGAACAAAGAGTGAAAGAAGAGTTGGAAGAAAATCCAGCCCTAGAAATGAATGCCGATTTATTGGAAGGAGATATGGAAAAGTCGGTAGAAGAAATGCCCGATGATTTATTGCAAGGTAGTTTAGAAGAAGAAGAAGCCATTCCGGTAGATGAGTTTGAAATGAGTAATGAAGAATTAAGTGATTATAGTTTTGACGATGAAGGCGATGTGGCTGATTATAAAACCAAGGACGATTATTATCCAGAACTAGATAATGATAAAGTCATTCCCATTAAAGCAGAACAAAGCTTACATGAATTATTAATGGATCAATTAAGCATGTTGGATTTGGCCGACCATGAATATAAAATTGCAGAACAAATTGTAGGCAGTTTAGATGATGATGGTTATTTGAGAAGAGCCTTGCAGTCGATTGCAGACGACTTAGCATTCAAGCAAAGTATGTGGGTGGAAGAAAAAGAAATTGAAGCCTTGTTGTTAAAAGTGCAACAATTTGATCCATCGGGTATTGGTGCTAGAAATTTACAAGAATGTTTACTCATTCAGTTAAAAAGAAAGCAAGCAGAATGTAGAGAAGAAGCCGTACAAGACCCCGCTTCAGATGAAATAAGAAAGCTAGCTACTACTGTCATTGAAAAACATTTTGAAGAATTTACGCGCAAGCACTATGATAAAATACAGAAGAGTTTGCATTTAGAGGAGGCCCAAATGAAGGAGGTACTTCATCAAATAATTTCACTGAATCCCAAGCCAGGGGCTGAGACGGGGCATATGAGCGAAGCCGATAAATATATTATTCCAGATTTCACCGTACTTATTAATAATGGCCACTTAGAATTAAGCTTGAATAGTCGCAATGCACCTCCTTTAGTTATTAGCGATGACTATAAATTAATGCTAAAGGAATATGAGCGTGGTAATAAGCAAGACAAATCGCAGAAAGAAGCCGTGTTTTTTATTAAGCAAAAAATTGATTCGGCTAAATGGTTTATTGAAATGATCCAACAAAGACAGCAAACCTTGTTGCATACCATGAAATGCATTTTATTACATCAGGAAGCATTCTTTATGACGGGCGATACGACTAAGTTAAAGCCCATGATTTTAAAAGATATAGCAGAAAAAACTTCTTTAGATGTTTCTACAGTAAGTAGGGTAGCCAATAGTAAGTATGTGCAAACAGAATTTGGCACTTTTTTATTAAAGTATTTTTTCAGTGAGTCTTTAACCACCGATTCTGGAGAAGAAGTGAGCACCAAGGAAGTAAAAGCAATATTAGAAGAACTATTAGAGTCGGAAGACAAGCATAAGCCTTTCAGTGATGACGAGTTAACAGAACAGTTACAAGAAAAAGGCTATAATATTGCTAGAAGAACAGTTGCTAAATATAGAGAACAATTAAATGTACCCGTTGCTAGATTACGTAAAGAACTATAGCTAAAACTAAACAGACTAATGGAAAATCAACCACCGAAGTTCTTAAAAATAATAGCTCATATAGTGTCTTTTATACTACACCCCTTATTTATTCCTACTTATTTTTTTATTTATTTAATGCAAGTGGTGCCTTTTGAATTTGCGAGTATTACCGATTGGCAATTAAAAATGAAATTATTTAGTGTTTTTTGGTTAACGGCTTTTTTCCCAGCCTTTGCTGTTTTTTTATTATGGAGATTAAAATTTAGCGATAGTATTTTTTTAAAAACACAGAAAGATAGAATTATCCCTTATGTGATTGTAATGTTTTTTTATTGGTGGATGTATTATTTAAGTAGAAATTTTACAGACCAGCCCTTGGCTTTAAAATATTTTTACTTTGGTATATTTATTGCGAGCGCCATTGGGCTTACTGTGAATCATTTTATAAAAGTAAGTTTACATGCAATGGGGGTAAGTGGTTTATGGATGGCAGTGGCCTTGGTAAGTTTTTATTATCCTATTAATAATTTACCTTGGGTAACAGTTTCATTATGTATGGCAGCCATTGTAATTAGTGCAAGAATGATAGTGAGTGACCATACCCGTAAAGAACTTATAGTAGGTTTTGTCATTGGACTAGGCACGCAATTAGCAGCTTTTTTATGGGTTAACTAATTTTAAAATGTACACTATGACTTGGCTTCAATTAGGAAAGAAGATTGTAAAGTATAAAGTAGCGGCTTTAACTTTTTTAGCATTGAGCACAATTGTTATGGGCTATTTTGCGATGCAAGTTAAGCTCAGCTATGAGTTTACAAAAGCCATTCCTGAGGACAATCCCAAATATGTTATCTATCAAGATTTTGTAAAAAAATTTGGTGTCGATGGCACTACGATGGTAGTGGGGTTTCAGACCGATTCTTTTTTTACTACAAATATATTTAATCAAGTTGCCGATTTACAAAAAGATATAAAAACAATACCAGGTGTCACAGAGGTAGTAAGTGTACCTAGCGCTTATACCCTTGTGAAAGACAGTATAGCTAGTAAATTTATACCCCATAAAATTTTTAATGCGCCTTATACTTCGGATAGCAGTTTAGCTGCAGATAGAGCTGTTTTAGAGCGTCTTCCTTTTTATAAAAATTTAATGTATAACCCTAATAGCCATGCATATATAATGGCTATTAGTTTCATACCTGATTCTATTAATAGCGCGGCTCGGTCGGCTATTATTAAAAATTTACAAATGAAGCTAAACGCATTTGCTGCCCATACAGCATTAGACATGCACATTAGCGGACTTCCTTATATACGCACCATATTAGCAGATAGAATTAAAAAAGAAATGCTATGGTTTTTAATAGGCTCTTTGTTGTTATCGGCCGTTACATTGTTTTTATTCTTTAGATCTATTTCAGCCACCTTGCTTAGCTTGTCTGTGGTAATGATGGGGGTGATTTGGAGTTTTGGCACCATGGTTTTGTTAGGTCAAAAAATTACTTTGCTGACTGCACTTATACCCCCATTGATAGTAGTCATTGGCATTCCGAATTGTATTTATTTTTTAAATAAATACCATACTTCCTATAAAGCAACCAATCATAAACAAGAAGCCATTGAACAAATGGTAGGCAGAATGGGCATTGTTACTTTGTTTTGTAATATTACGGCAGCCATAGGTTTTTTTGTTTTTGCTTTTACCAAAAGCCCCTTATTAAAAGAGTTTGGTTGGGTATCTGGATTAAATATCATGGGTTTATTTTTAATTAGTTTATTATTTATACCCCCTGTACTAACTTATCTGCCACCGCCTCGTCCTAAGCATGTAAAATATTTAGAAAATAAATTTTTAGAAAGGGTATTGATTAAAATTGAAAGGTGGACATTTCAACATACTAAATGGGTCTTTGCCATTACCAGTGTCTTAGTTGTAGTATCTATCATGGGCTTGATGCGTATTAAGAAAGAAGCCTTTATTGTGGATGACCTTCCTAAAAAAGATACTTTATACACCGATTTAAAATGGTTTGAAAAACAAGGGGGTGGTGTAATGCCTTTGGAAATTGTAATAGATACTAAGAAAAAAAATGGACTATTGCGCTCTATCAAACCACTAGAAGCTATAGATGAGTTGCATCAGTATTTAATGGCACAACCAGAGTTGGGTAAGCCATTGGGTTTATTAGAAGGTATCAAGTTTGCAAAACAAGCTTTTTATGATGGAGATTCAAACGCTTACACAGTACCTACAGGAACAGAAATGGCTTTCATGGCCCCTTATTTAAAAACAGATTCTCAAAAAACTATCAAAACTGCGGGCGCTAGTCCTACTCAACTCTTATCTAAATTTATTGATTCAGCTAAAAGAGAAACAAGAGTGAGTGTGAATATGAAAGATATTGGTAGCGCTCAACTACCCTTATTTTTACATAAGCTAGATAGTGTTACCAGCGTTATATTTGATACCAGTAAATACAAAGTAGAAATTACGGGAAGTAGTGTCACTTTTTTAGAAGGAAGTAATTTTATTGTTAGGGGATTAAGTGAATCTATATTTTGGGCTTTTTTATTAATTGCCATTTGTATGATTTTCTTATTTCGTTCTTTCCCCATATTAATGTGTTCCTTACTCCCTAATATTGTGCCTTTACTAATGACTGCAGGGTTAATGGGATGGATAGGTATTTCTTTAAAACCTTCCACGGTACTCGTATTCAGTGTAGCGCTTGGAATAGCCATTGATGTGACTATTCGTTTTTTGGTAAATTATAAACAGGAACTTCCACGTTTAAATAATAATGTGCATGAAACACTGATACAAACCATTAAACATACCGGTATTAGTATTATTTATACCTCTTTAGTACTGGTAGCAGGTTTTGTTATCTTTTGTTTTAGTGATTTTGGAGGTACCAAGGCTTTAGGTTGGTTGACATCACTTACACTTGTGGTAAGTACTTTTACGAATTTAATATTGCTACCTGCTTTAATAAAAACTTTTATTAAGCAGCGTTAATATTTATACTTCTTATTGTAAAATAGAAGCTAAGGTTTCTTGAAGGGCTGGGCCTCTGAGGTCTGTAGCGATTACCTTCCCAGTAGGATCTAATAAAACATTAAAAGGGATACCTTCTATTTTATAAGCGCTTACTACAATACTTTCCCATTTTTTGAGATCGCTAATATGCTGCCAACTTAATTTATCTGCTTTGATAGCTTCTAACCAACTTGCTTTATCATCATCTAAAGAAACACCCAATACGGTGAAATTCTTTTTCTTGTATTTTTCATAAGCTACTACAACATTGGGGTTCTCGCCTCTGCAAGGGCCACACCAGCTAGCCCAAAAATCAACAAGTACATATTTGCCTCTTAAACTAGTGAGAGCAATTATTTTTCCATTGGCATCAGGCAAGGCAATTTCAGGGGCTATGCTTCCAACAGTAATCGCAGTAGTTCTAAGATTGGCTTGTACCTGAGTACTTAATAAATTAGCGAATTGTGCAAGTGGTTCTGCTTTTAATTTTTCTGCAGCAGCCTTTGCCAAAGCCAGTACCTGCGCCGATTCCATGGATCTTAAACTAAGCCCTAGGGTATAGTAAACAAAAGCGGGGCTAGTAGAAGTACTGATAATATTTTCAACAAATTTATTTATATCGTTTATTTTACTGACGCGTTGTTTTTGTAGCCAGAAGATGGTACTATCTTTCCCATTTTGTTTTTGTAAGGCGTCTAAATTATAAATAGTTGACATTAAAGAAGAATCCCTTTTGCGATATTCTATTAAAAAATTAATTAAAGCCTGGCTGGTTGCAGATCCTTTAATAGTATAAGATTGGTAATTATTCGCATCTGCATTTATTTGAATATTCTGCTCGTCATTAATAAAAAGTATTTCCATTTCCTTTTCAGTCGCAATACGATAAATGCCTTCTTGCTTTGCTATAAATTGAAATGAAAACTTACCTTCTTCATTTAATGTAATAGAATCCATGGTAATAATAGGAAGTCCACCATAGGGTACTTCTTGCAATAATAATTTTTCTTTAGCAGCATGCTGTATGGTACCTGAGATGGTATAATTTTTTTCACCTGAACTGTTTTTACAGCCTGGGAAAATGATCATCATTAAAGCTACAGAGGCTAAAAGGTTTTTAATATTCATTGCTTATTATTTTTGAGATCTATTATTTTGAGTTCTATTATAGAGGATACTAAATTAAGTCAATTTTTGTTCTAATAAACTAGTGGTCATTTTAGGGTCGGCCTTGCCCTTGCTTATTTTCTTTACTTCGCCTACAAAAACAGCTAAAAGTCCTTTTTTTCCTTTTTTATAGGCTGCCACTTTCTCAGGATGGTTGGCAAAAACTTCATCAATCCATTTTTCTATCTCGTCTGTATCGCCTGTTTGTAATAAATTATGGATACTGGCATAGGTCATAGGTGAGCCTGGGTTCGCCAAGAGTTCTTTGAATACCCTAGTGCTTGCCACGGAAAAACTTAATTGATTTGTTTCCACTAATTCCACTAATTCTACTAAATAGGGTATAAGCTTACTGAGTTGTTGAAAGTTAAGACTGCCTTCATTGACTGCAGCTCTAATAGGTCCAATCATCCAATTAGCTATGGCTTTATAATGTTTACATGACGCCGCCCATTGTATGTAAAAATCGGCCTCTTCTTTACTTTCTGTCAATTGATTAATAGCATAGTCCGATAAATCATATTGTATTTTCCATTGTTTTTTTAAAGTAGCGGGAAGGGCGGGTAGTTTATTTTCAATACTTTCAATAAATGTATCTGTTAAATGAAAGGGCGCTAAATCCGGATCGGGAAAATACCTGTAATCATTGGCATCTTCTTTATCTCTGATAGAAAAGGTTGTATCGTTACTTGCGTCAAAACTTCTTGTTTGTTGGAGAATGGTACCTCCTGTCTCAGTTATTTGAATAAGTCGTTCAATTTCAAATTCAATAGCTTTTTTTATATTGCGAATAGAATTTAAATTTTTAACTTCTACTCTAGTGCCTAAGGTAGTGACACCTTTTAAACGAATAGAAATATTAGCATCGCATCTTAAACTACCTTCTTCCATATTGCCATCGCAAATTCCTATCCACCTTACTAGCTTTCTAACTTCTGTTACAAATAAAAAGGCTTCTTCTGCAGAATGAATACAAGGTTCGGTGACCATTTCAATTAAGGGTGTGCCTGCGCGGTTTAAATCGATAAGGGTATCAGTTGCAGAAATATCATGTATGCTTTTACCAGCATCTTCTTCCAAATGAATTCTATTGAGTTGTATATTTTTTTCACCAGTGGGTAATTGGATAGTAATAGTACCGCCTTCGCAAATAGGTGTAGTATGTTGTGATACTTGATAACCTTTAGGTAAATCGGGGTAGAAATAATTTTTGCGTGCAAAATAATTATCCTTGGCAATCTTGGATCCACAGGCCAGTCCAATACGAATAGCATATTCAATAGCCTTGGCATTGGTCTTGGGTAAGGTACCGGGATGACCCATGGTAATAGGGCTTATATGGGTATTAGGCGCAGCTCCAAATGAGGCATCATCTCCACAAAACAATTTGCTATTAGTTGCTAATTGTGCATGAATTTCTAAACCAATAACTGCCTCGTATTTTTGCCCATCTGCCATAGGGCAAAAGTACTAATTAAAATAGCTATAAATCGGCTGTTTTTAGTTTTTTAGGAAGCTTTACTTGAATGGTTTTTAACTCTTTATTTCTTTTTACTTGAAAAGTAAAAATTGTTCCTTCTATAGCATCTTTAAGGAGGGGCTTTAAGGCATCTACTTCTTTTATTTTTTGGTCATTCACTTGTACTATAATATCATTTTCTAATAAACCACTTTTAGCAGCAGTTGAATTTTCAGCTACGTTGGTAATTTTAACGCCATCACCTGTTTCAGTATCTTCAATACTAATGCCTAATTTTGGTTTATTCTCTACACCTGCAATACGCATGTCTTCCATACCAGGAAAATTAGGAATAGCAAAACTAAACCCTCTTGGACTTGGTTGATATTTTCTTGTATTGGGATCAAGATATAGTTTTGGATAGGCATCAAAACTAGGCCCACCTTTTTCATTGGGGTTACTAAAATTATAATACTGCATGGTGTTTTTATTCTTTGCTAAACTTGCCACTAGTTTATTAGTTTTTCCGTTTCTGATATAACTAATGGTTACTTTATCTTCTGGCTTAGATTTTCCAATGGCATCGTATAAAGAAGTGGGCCCATCAATTTTTATATCATTCACCTTAGTGATAATATCGCCTTCTTTCAGTCCGGCCTTCGCTGCAGGGCTTTCTTCACTTACTTGATTCACTTTAGCACCTTGTTCGGTTTGCTCGGTAACAACCCCTAAAAAAGATTCATTCGTTTTTGCTTGTTTAGGAACAATCATATCAAAATTATCTTCTCCATCTTCATTAATTATTATATCATCGCTTAATTCAAGTCCCTTACTTAAGTCTTGACCGCCAAGGGCTTTGCCATCTACTAATATTCTAGGTTTCTTTTCTAAATTGCCAAGACCATTTAAATTCTTATCTATTTTTTTTAAAATAATTCGCTTATTACCTTTTCCTTCTATTTGTAAGCGAGGGTCATTCTCGTCCACTTCTTTTCCATTAATAGTTACTTTATTGCCATCTACGACCACTGTCATATTTACATCCACCTCTTTTTTTACTTTTGCATTCTTATCTGCGTCAATGGTGACAATTACTTTGGTGGAATCTTTTGATGAATTTTTACTTGCATCTTTTGTCTCCTCTTTTTTTGCATTCTTTTTACTGATAATTTCTATCACACCATCAGCTGCTTTCTCGCCATATTTTTTTATAGCCATATCACCTTTTAATACACTTACGCTTTCAATATCATAAGGTGCAATACCACTAATGCTTGCTACGATTTTTCCATCTAGTATATATAAAGGTGTTTTACCCTCTTTACCATTGACCACTGTAGGCGTATTTTCTTTTGGATTTTTCTTTGTAATAATTACTTCACCCGTTTGTGCCATTGCTAAATGAAAAGTAAAGCTTACCAATAATAAAGAGACTAGAATTTTTTTCATGGTCGTTATTTGAATGTTTTGTTAATTATATGTTTCATTAATTATACAATTGGAGTACTATTTATAATTATTATATATAATTAACGTATTGAAATTTGATTTCAAAAATAGGAAAAAATATTTACTACGAAATAATTCGCAAATATTATTTTGTTAAAGTCGTATTAAATTGAAAATCAACAAATTAATGAAAACTACAAGCTTTGTTTTACGAGTTCAACAACTTTCTTAAGTTGACTTGCATCCTGGCCACCTGCAGTAGCTAAAGTTTTTTGGCCACCCCCTCCACCTTTAATAAGGGGGGCAATTTTTTCTTTAATCATTTGAGTGGCAGGCATAGTCGCACTGAGTGATTCACTAACAGAAACTGCAACAGCGGCTTTCCCTTCAATGGTAGCTACTAAAATAATGCAATGATTATTTTGAGTAAGTCCTAAGGCTACTGCTAATTTTTTTAAATTATCGGCACTTGATAAATTAACTTCCATTCCTAAAAATGCAATTCCATTAATAGTTTCAAATTGGCTAGCGTATTGAGTGGTTAATTCATTGACAAGCAATGCTTCCTGACTTTCTAATTTTTTAGAGAGTTCTTTTTGACTTGATTGCAAAGAAACAATGGTGTCATTTAAAATAGATACAGAAGAATTTTCGTTCCACTCAGGTGCTTTGAAGGAAGCAGCTATTTTTACAGCAAGTAATGCACAAGCTTCTGTTAATTGAACAATTTGTTTATGTAATTTTTCATTTACTTCTGTCATATGTTTTGCAGCGGCATCTCCTACAACAGCCTCAATTCTTCTTACGCCAGCAGCTACAGAGGCTTCTGCTTTCAAAATAAAATGTCCAATTTCTCCCGTATGGCCCACATGGGTACCACCGCATAATTCAATAGAATAAGCAGGATCCATGACCACCACGCGTACTTTGTCTCCATATTTTTCTCCAAACAAAGCCATTGCACCTAAACCTATGGCTTCTTCTTTATTCATTTCCTTAATCACTACAGGAATATTTTCTTTGATTTTTGCATTTACCATTTGCTCTACTGAACTAATTTCTTCTGCAGTCATTTTAGCGAAATGAGAAAAGTCAAATCTTAGTTGTTCGGTATTGACCAAACTTCCTTTCTGTGCCACATGCTTGCCTAGTATATTTCTTAGCGCAGCATGTAGTAAGTGAGTAGCAGAATGGTGAAGCGTGGTTGCTTTTCTAGCAGGTACATTTACAATGGCTTTTACAGTGTTAGAAATTTTTGCTGGCAAGCTATCTGTGAAATGTATAAATAAATTATTTTCTTTTTTAGTATCTGTTACTTCAATACTAGTGCCATCTTCAAATTGGAAGCTTCCTATATCTCCCACTTGACCACCGCTTTCTGCATAAAAAGGAGTTTCACCTAAAACCCATTGGTAGGCTTCTTTTCCTTTGGCTTTTACATTTCTATATTTTATAATAGTAGTATTAGCTTCCATGGTATTGTAACCCACAAAATTTGTTTCCTTATCCGGGCTCACTTGTATCCAGTCCCCAGTATCAATGGCAGTAGCCGCACGGCTTCTGTTTTTTTGTTGCTGCATTTCTTTTTCAAAGCCAGGCTCATCTACTTGCAATTCATTTTCAGATGCAATTAACCTGGTTAAGTCCACTGGGAAACCAAAAGTATCGAATAATTCAAAAACTAATTTTCCTTCAATGCTAGTATTTTTTGGATGCGTACTTATAATATCATCTATACGCTTTAATCCCTTTTCTAAAGTGCGTAAGAAACCTTCCTCTTCTTCTTTCACCACCTTAGTTACAAATTCAAGTTGTCCTGTTAATTCAGGAAATACATTTTCAAATTGTTTTGCCAAATGAGGCATTAACTGATGTAGTAGAGGATGTTTATAATCCAAATAAGAATAATAATACCTTACTGCTCTTCTTAAAATACGACGAATGACATAACCGGCACCAGTGTTGGCGGGCAGCTGACCATCTGCAATGGTAAAAGCAATGGCGCGAATATGATCGGCAATAACTCTAAAGGCAACCGCTTCTTTGGTATCGCTATAATCGTATTTTTTATGGGTGATTTTTTCAACTACTTCAATGGTACCTGTAAATACATCGGTATCGTAGTTGCTTTTTTTATTTTGAATGACGCGCACTAGTCTTTCAAAACCCATGCCGGTATCGACATGCTTATTAGGAAGCGGTTCTAAACTGCCATCTTTTTTTCTATTGTATTGAATAAATACATTGTTCCAAATTTCAATGACTTGAGGATGGTCTTTATTAACTAAATCACGACCTGGTATTTTAGCTATCTCTTCTTCGGATCGCATGTCTACATGTATTTCACTACATGGGCCACAAGGTCCAGTATCTCCCATCTCCCAGAAATTATCTTTTTTATTACCGTATATAATTTTATCTTCTGTAACCCATTTTTTCCAATGCATTAATGCTACGCTGGAAGCGGGTAAGTTTTCTGAAGCGTCTCCTTCAAAAACACTCACATATAATTTAGCAGGATCAATCCCATATACCTTTGTTAATAATTCCCAACTCCATTCAATAGCTTCTCCTTTAAAATAATCTCCAAAGCTCCAGTTGCCCAACATTTCAAACATAGTATGGTGGTAAGTGTCCACACCTACTTCTTCTAAGTCGTTATGCTTACCACTCACGCGTAAACATTTTTGTGTATCGGCAATTCTTTTATGGCTAGGTACTTGGTTGCCTAAAAAAAAGTCTTTGAACTGGTTCATTCCCGCATTGGTGAAAAGTAAGCTAGGGTCGTTCTTAACGACAATAGGTGCGGATGGAACAATGGCATGCCCTTTAGATGCAAAAAAATCTAAAAATTGTTGTCTTATTTCAGGGCTAGTCATCATTAGCTTAATTTTAGGCTGTATTGGTCTTAAAAGCTATATTTGTTATGCTTTTTTAATGTCCTCAAAGGTAAGGAATTGGGGCTTTTTTATGGCCTAATTAGACAAAAAAATGGCTTATTTCAAATGAAGAAAATAAAATACTTCTTTAATACCCATACCCTTCGATTTGAAAAAGTGGAAGTGCCCCTTCGAGTGCGCCTGCTCCAGCTTTTTGGCTTTGTAGCAGCTTCCATCGTAACAGGTGTTGTTATTGTAATTGTGATGTTCCAATATATTGACTCTCCCAAAGAAAAGTTATTGCGTCAACAAAATGAAATGTATAAAGAGAATTACAGCGTTCTGTCGGCCGAATTAAAACAATTACAATTACAGATGTCAGAACTAGAAAGTAGAGACAATGAAGTATACCGATCTATTTTTGAATCAAGTCCCATTCCGGATAGTGCTAGGGTGAAAGAAATGGAGTCCAAAAAAGAAGTACGTTTATTACAAAGTTTTTCTAATAATGAACTACTCGCAAGTATGATTAGTCAATTGAATAATTTAAGTTTAAGAATGGCTTATCAAACTACTTCTTTTTCTGAGATAGGTTCGATGGTGAAGAATAAAGAAAAATTATTAAAAGCTATTCCTTCTATTCAACCTGTCAGTAATAAAAACTTAAATAGAATTGCAGGAAGTTTTGGTTATAGAATAGATCCCATCTATAAAGACTATCGTTTTCATCAAGGTCTAGATTTTACAGCACCATCGGGCACGCCTATTTATGCAACCGCAGATGGAGTCATACAAGCAGCAGGTTTCAGTACCGATGGCTATGGTAATAAAGTAGTAATTAATCATGGCTTTGGTTATCAAACATTGTATGGACATATGGTGCGTGTTAAAGCCAAGGTGGGACAGTCTGTGAAAAGAGGGGAAGTCATTGGTTATATTGGTAGTACAGGAAAAAGTACGGGGCCGCACTGTCATTATGAAGTGATTAAAAGAAATATTAAAGTTGACCCTGTATATTATTTCTATAACGACTTAACGCCTGCGCAATTTGATCGATTATTAAAAGCAGCAGCGAATAATAAACAAAGCCTAGACTAACTATATGGATCCATTATTACTGCAATACTTAAATAGAATTATGCGCACCATTGTTTTGGTGGTATTTTGGATGTCATTGACTGTAGCCTACGGAATTATGTGGGGCTATGCATTTATTGAATCTGAGTGGAAGCTAGGTAATGTATTATTTTATTTATACTTACTCATAAGTTTTATAGGCTTCGCTTACACGCTTTATAGAATTTGGAGAAAGCCTATTGGTATTAAAATAAACTAGGACCATTCGTCTAGCTTGTATGGTCTGCTATAATTTTCCAAACACCTTTTATTTTTTTAAATACAAGTGTAAAATTTCCATGAGCATCTCCTACAGTTCTTTTTAAATGAAATTGTCCGATAATAAAATAATGGTCTGCATTCAGTGCTTGCATTCTTGTTATGGTAAAGGCTAATTGACCCATATGGTCAGTGTCTGGGTAATTCTTTTTATAATTTATCAAGGTAGTGTTGTAGCCATAAGTAGGCCCGTTTTTACCCATAAATAATAAACTATCATTTTCCCAATAACCTAACATGAAAGCGTCAATATTACCTGTATTCCAAGCGGCGACTTGCTTGTCTAATAATTGCTGAATAGCTTGCTTATCCTTGTTTTGTGCAAAACTACTAAGGCATATAAAAAGTCCTGCAATGGTGAAATATTTTTTCATAGTGTATGATTTATTCATTGAAAAGTTAATTAAAATTATTGAAATCTACCTATTTTGTGACCATGAGCTATCAAAAGCATTTGAAAAAAGAGAAAGGACTGGCGGAACTTGTAAAAGGGGAGCCCTATATTTTAAAGAAAAGAAAGAACACAGCCATTCGTTTAATAGCCAGTATTGTATCACAACAATTAAGTACTAAAGTAGCGGCTATTATTTTTAAAAGGTTTTTAGATATTTATAAAGGTAAAGAGCCTAGTATGCAGGCTGTTATAGATACTTCTTTTGATACCCTGCGTAGTATTGGTTTGAGCAATTCAAAAGTGAACTATGTTCAAAATGTAGCTAGTTTTTTTCTAAGTCAAAAAATAACAGATAAGCAATTATATGCAATGGAGCCCGAAGCAGTCATTGAACTACTCACTCAAATTAAGGGAGTGGGCAGATGGACAGTAGAGATGCTACTAATGTTTAGCCTGGGTCATGAAGATGTTTTTGCAGTAGATGATTTAGGTATTCAGCAGGCCATGATACGACTTTATAAAATAAAATATATTAGTAAAAAAGAATTGCAGACGAAGATGTTGAAAAAATCCCTGGGCTGGTCACCTTATAGAACCTATGCCTGTTTGCATTTATGGAATTGGAAAGACAATGGAGCGGTTTAATAATACTATCAAAAATATTGTTAGCTATTTCTGTCGCAAAGAAAAGTAGGCTGACCAATATCATGGTAAAAGGCGAAGGTCCAGCCCTCTTTATTTCCTTCTTCCCACCATTTTTGACGCCATTCTAATGATTTCTTCCCGTCTACATCATATTTGGCCACAAATCTTGATTTCATTTGTTGTAATTGTGGTGCAACATCTGCACCATAAAATATAATTTCTTCATGCTCTTTAATCCAAGCAGCTTGATGAAATTCACTATGACCCCCAGTGATTTCATAATAAATAATATTTTCTATATCGCCCTTGTCTTCAGTAAGCCATACTGTTCCACTAAAATTTTCCAATATACCCACTTGGGCTCTTAGTGTTGGGTTATTGCTATTTTGCATGACTTCTTCAAATTCTCTTTTTTGTACATAATATTTTGCATAAGGGAAACTTATAAATTGTTCCTGATGTATAGGATGTAAATAGCTAATACCCCCTGCATGGTCCTTGTGAAGATGGCTAAGAAAAACTTTAGTAATGGTGGAGGGATCAATACCTAATGCCATTAAATTTTCATGAATTTGTAATACGCCTAATTTATTTAAATAGCCAAGCCCAGTGTCTAATAAAATAATATCATTATCGGTAATAATAACAAAGGGTTGTACTTCTACCAGTATACTACCCTTGGGTCTGTTGGGATAATCGGGGCTACTATTATTAAAAGGCTTAAAGACCTTTGATTCATCAATGGAAAAACTTCCTTCAGATAAAGGGTAAATACGCATGTGGCAAAAATAAGCATTAACGCAGCACCATCTGCCTGTCTGCGTCTAATCTTAATAAAATAAATAAAAGGGCTGTAAAGGTGAGTAGAGAAGAACCGCCATAACTAATTAATGGAAGTGGAATACCCACCACCGGAAATAAGCCAATAGTCATACAGATATTCACAGCAATATGAAAAAAGAAAATACCCACCACACTATAGGCGTATACTCTGGAGAAAGTACTTCTTTGTCTTTCGGCAATTCTTATGAGTCTAAATAAGAAAAATAAATAAAGTGCTAAGAAAGTGAAAGTACCTACAAAACCAAATGCTTCTCCAAGGGAGGTGAAAATAAAGTCGGTATGCTGTTCTGGTACATATTTACCCCTAGTTTGTGTACCCTTTAAAAAACCTCTACCCCAAAAGCCTCCAGAACCTATGGCAATTTTACTTTGCTTTACATTATAGTCATCTGGTTTTTTAGTTTTTCTTTCTGTAGTGGAACTAGCCGATTTTTTATTCATTGAACAATCGTATTCTTTACCAATCATGGAGTAAATACGCGTACTTTGGTAACACTCAAAAACATTATTAAAAATATAAGGTACTGCAAATCGAACGGTACCAAAGCTAACCATCCAAATAGCAAGTACTATTAAGATATTATTTTTATTGCGCTTGAATCTTTTAATCATGCCAGCAATAAATAATCCTGCTATAGCTGTTAAAATAATGGCAAGGGTAATGGGCTCTAATAATAAAGTAGCAATTACAAGTATGGCGAATGAAAGTAAAATGACCAGTATTACAGGAGGAAGTCCTTCGCGATACATCGCAAATATAAAAGCGCTGTAGACCAAGGCTAGTCCCATTTCATGTTGCATAATAGATAAGACGGCCGGAAGAGCAATCATCATACCCGCAATAATATGCGACTTTAATTTGGTGAAATCGGTTTCAGGTTTGGAAATGAATTTTGCTAAGATGAGGGCCGTAAAAATTTTACATAATTCTGCTGGTTGTAAATTAAACCCGCCTGCAATGGGAATCCAACTTTTGGAGCCATTGATATTTTTACCTAGTACAAAAGTGGCTAACATTAACAAGATACCTAACACATAAGAAATATTAGCAAGGGCTGTAAATAATTTACTATCGATAAGTAAAATAAAGATGGCCACAAAGCCACAGAAAATGGCAAAATAAATTTGTTTGCTATAATTCGTTTTAGCTGTTAAAAAAGAGTTGCTCCAGTCTAAATTAGGATTATACTCCACCATAAAAATGCACATAATACCAATAGCTACCATTATTAAATAAAGTAGTATGACGGCTAAATCGGTCCCTTTTGAAAAATTATTATTATTACTAGATGCTGACATTATTTTTTTTACTGTTTACTTTCTTTTTTTTCAGTGTAGGGTTCAAGGCCTGTTCATTAGCTTTTTTTGTTTTAGGCAAGGGTGCCAGAGGTTTAGAAGGTGGCGTCGCTGTATCTAATTTTTTTATAGTGTCAATTTTTGCAGCAATAGGCGCCGTCTCTGAAAGCATTTCCATATCCCATATATCTGCTAATTCATCATTGTTGTATTCAATAGGAGTGAGCATTTCGGTTTTATTATTTCGAACATACCAGGCTTTAATGGCTGCAGGCATCAAATCGACATTGGATAAGTAGTCTACCTTGGTTTTACTTTCTTTGGTTAAGGTATCATTTAAATATTTTTCCATAACCAGTCCTGCTATAGGGCCTGCCCAAGTGGCACCGAAGCCTGCATTCTCCACAATCACTGCTACCGCAATTTTAGGATTATCCTTAGGCGCAAAACAAACAAATAAGGAGTGATTTTTTCCATGTGGGTTTTGTGCAGTTCCTGTTTTAGCACAAAATTCGTGACCTGGTACTTTAATAAAGGCAGCTGTTCCATAAACAGTTACATCATGCATACCTTCTTTAATAATATCAAAGTATTCCGTAGGAATTTTAGTCACTTCTTGCTTCACACGAAAATTTTGTAATAATTTTTTATCTAATTCATCTTCTTCTTCTACACTATCTATAAAATGAGGTGTATAATAATATCCTTTATTGGCAATAAAGGCCATCGCATTGGCTAATTGAAGTGGAGTTGCCGTCATTCTATCTTGTCCAATACCCAAGGTTAACATGAAACAACTATTCCAGTACTTTGCGCCACCAAAGTCTTTATTGTATTGTGCGGTATCGGGAATACTGGCTCTATTTTCACTGGGCAAGTCAATACCTAATTTTCTACCTAGGCCAAAACTATTCATGTATTGCTTCCATTTTAAATAACCCTGTTTGGCATTATGGTATTTCGGATTGTCAATGGCCATTCTAAATACTTGTAAAAAATAGGAGTTACATGAATTGGCTAAAGCTAATTGTAAATTAGCAGCATGACCTGCATTGTGGTGCTCGCATTTTCTGGGATCGCCGCAGGAAGTATATAATCCAAAACAATTGTATCCAAAACTAGGTGTGATGAGTCCTTCATCTAGAGCAATCAAAGCACCCATGGGTTTAAAGGTAGAACCAGGAGGATATTGACCTTTAATGGCACGATTGTAAATAGGGCGCGCTGTATCGGTTAATAACCTGCCAATTGTTTTTCTTCTTTGATTACCCGTTAATAAATTGGGGTTGTATCCAGGACTAGAAGCCATGGCAATTACTGACCCTGTTTTAGGATTCAATGCCACCACACTTCCTATTTTGTGTTGTAATAATTTTTCTGCTAATTGTTGTACTTCTACATCCATGCTGGTAAATAAATTTCTACCTGCAATGGCTAGGGTATCAAACTGTCCTTTTTCAAAAGGGCCTTGTATTTTTCCTTTATTATCTCTCAAATATCTATTGACACCTCTTTGCCCCATCAAAATAGACTCGTATTGTTTTTCTAGTCCTGTCATGCCCGCATAGTCGCCCATCTCGTAACCTTCTTCACCATGCTTTTGTAAAAAATTGACATCTACTTCTGCTACATAGCCAAGTACATGTGCTGCTGTATTGTAAGGATAAGAACGAATAGAACGCTCCGATAAAGAGAAGCCCGGGAAGCGGTATAGGTTCTCCGTTAACTGCGCATATAATTCTGCAGAAAGAAATGCCTCGAATATACCAGATTTTACACGCGAGTTTTTAATAATGACATCGATTATTCTTTTGCTGTACTCTACTTTATCTATTTTTAATATATCGCATAGCGTTGCTGTATCTACTCCTTTGGCTTCATTGGGTATAACCACTAAATCGTAGCTAATGGTATTTTCTAATAGGGCTCTTTTTTTACGATCGTATATAATGCCTCTATCGGGATAAATTATTTTTCTAAAAATGGCGTTGTTATTGGCAGCTAGTACATACTTGCTTGAAAATATTTGTAAACTTATTAGTTGGGCGGTGATTAAGATAAAAATAACACCAACGATAATTTGAATAATACCCCCTCGATTCGAATTGTACATTGACATGAATTATCTTTTTAGCTTTCTTCTGTTCATTATAAGCTCCACACTAAAAATTAATAATACACTAATGATACTAGTGAAGAACACTTTTCCAATGAAGTAACCAAAGTTACCAAACTGCAACCATTCTAATAAGACTAAATAGAAGTGGTGAATAAAAGTGAGTGCAAATACATAAAAAGCGTAAGGCCCCCAGCCCATCGTGGCAATACTAGGCTCTTTGTTCACCTCTTCGGAAGCTTCCTGAGATAAGAGTAAGTTTAAAATAGTAGGTCTAAGGTATCCCATTAGTCCGCAGGCAGCTGCATGCAGTCCGGGGGTTTTTGTAAATAAATCGAGGCAATAGCCAAATATAAATCCAAGAAAGGTGGTGCTAATACGACTGGTTCCAAAAGGCAACCATAATAAAAATAGAAAATAAATATAGGGTGTGATAAACTGATGAATAGGGGGTACTTCATTTAAAATGATAATTTGAACTAGTAAGAACAAGATAAATCGAGTAGTATTTTTTAGTAAATTATTCATTACCTGCCTCCTTTATAGTTACCTTTTTTTGATCTTCCATTCTTCTATTCTCTACTAAATAAACATATTCTAAATTAAAAAAGTTAGTACTGGCCTTCACATTCAAGGTTAAGAAATTACTAGAAGGGTCTTGAATGACAGTGGTTACGCGTCCTACCATTAATTGAGCGGGGAAATTAGAAGAGTAGGGGCTTGTGATAACCGTATCACCCACTTTAGGAGCGGCACTTTTAGAAATATTTTTTAGTACTAAAATATTGGGATCAGCACCATCCCATTCTACACTTCCTGCAATTTTATCTCTTTTCAACATCGCACTTACTTTACTATTGCGATGCAGTAAACTCATAATAGTACTATAGTTCTCATTTACTTCTACCACTACACCCACAATACTTCCATCAGGACTAATTGCTGCCATATCTTTTTTGATGCCTTGCTTGCTTCCTCTTTCAATGATGATATAATTTTTTTGCAATGTAAAAGTATTGCCCACTACTTTCGCAGGGTAGTAATAGAATTTTCTAATTTTTTCTAAACTATCTCTTCTTGAAATAAGGGTACCTAATTTTTTTGTGGTATCAAAGTCCACAAAGTTTTGAGCCAATTGATTTCTTAACGCTACATTTTCTGCAGCTAATTTTTCGTTAGTTGCTTTTAAACTAAAGAAGTAAGTCCAACTTGAATAGTACTGATTAATATTGCCGGTTACTTGATTGCTCCAGCCACCAAAAAAAGTTTCATGCGTTTTACTATTGGAAGACAACAACACTAGTGATACTATTTGAAGTATCAGAAAACTAAAGAAAGTAAAATTTTGTCGTATGAACCCAATGATATTCTTCATTTGGTATTATCTCATAATAAATGGAAAGCGTTGATAATTCTTAAGTGCAATACCAGTTCCGCGTACCACACTTTTCAGTGGATCCTCGGCTACATGAACGGGTAATTTTATTTTTTGACTTAATCTTTTATCTAAACCACGAAGTAGTGCTCCACCACCTGTTAAGTATAAACCTCTACGGTATATATCTGACGCAAGCTCAGGTGGCGTTGTTTCTAAGGCTTTTAAGATGGCCTCTTCAATTTTAAAAATACTCTTATCTAAAGCTTCGGCTACTTCTTGATATGTAACCATAATTTGTTTAGGAATACCTGTTACTAAGTCACGACCATTCACTGGCATATCATCAGGAGGGTTGTCTAAATCCTTTAAAGCAGCACCTACATGTATTTTAATTTGTTCTGCAGTACGCTCTCCAATTAATAAACTATGATAACGTCTTAAGGCTTCCATGATATCTGCAGTGAATTCATCTCCTGCAATACGAATACTTTGATCACAAACTATTCCTGCAAGGGCAATAACTGTAATACCAGTCGTACCACCTCCAATATCAATAATCATATTTCCAACGGGCTCTTCTACATCAATACCAATTCCTAATGCAGCGGCCATAGGTTCATGAATCATATAAACTTCTTTGGCGCCTGCTTGCTCTGCACTATCACGTACCGCTCTTTTTTCTACTTCAGTAATAGAGGAAGGAATACAAATAACCATTCTCCAACTTGGAGGAAATAATGGCTTCTTTGGATAAATCATTTTCATCAATTCGCGAATCATTAATTCAGCAGCATTAAAGTCGGCGATTACACCATCTTTTAAAGGACGAATTGTTTTAATACTTTCATGTGTTTTTTCATGCATCAATAAGGCTTTCTTACCCACGCCTAAAACTTCTTTCATATTATTCCTATTCAAAGCAATAATAGAAGGTTCATTCACGACTACTTCATCGTTGTGAATAATAAGCGTGTTGGCCGTACCTAAGTCCATCGCTATTTCCTGCGTAAAAAAATTAAATAATCCCATTGTAGATCTTTATTTGAATAGTTGAAGTTGAATGAAGCAAAATTCATCTAAAATCCTTACAATACAAAGCTTTTTACAAATGATTCGCAAAGTTTTTTTAACCCAAAATTTTATGCAAACTCGTAGCCAATATCTTTTCTAAAATACATGCCTTCAAACTGAATATTGGATAGTACTTTTTGCGCTTTTTCTACTGCCTCTTGAAGGTCTTTGCCTTGGCTAGTCACAGTAAGCACACGACCTCCTTTGGTAACGATTGCGTTATCTTGAAACCCAGTACCAGCTTGAAATACAAGGCTGTCCGGTAATTTTTGAGCAAGCTCTATTCCTTGAATAGGAAAGTTTTTTTCATAAGACCCAGGATAGCCACCACTTACAGCCATCACTGTTGCAAATGCTTCTTCATGATATTGAATATTTACGTCTTCTAAAGTACCATTATCGGCAGCCGCTAGTAGACTTACTAAGTCGGTTTGCAAACGTGGTAGAATTACTTCCGTTTCTGGGTCGCCCAAGCGACAATTGTATTCAATCACATAGGGTTCTCCCTTGCAATTCATAAGTCCAAAGAATACAAATCCTTTATACACAAGGCCTTCCTGCTTTATTCCTTGAATAGTGGGCTCCACAATTTGAGCATTTACCTTTGCCATAAAAGCTTCATCCATAAAGGGCACTGGGCTTACGCAACCCATACCGCCCGTGTTTAAACCGGTATCACCCTCTCCAATTCTTTTATAATCCTTGGCATGTCCTATAATTTGATAATGATGGCCATCGGTTAAAGCAAAAACACTTACTTCAATACCTTCTAAAAACTGTTCTATGACTACTTTATCGCTAGCTGCTCCAAACTGTTTGTCCTGTAACATTTCTTTAAAACTCGTCAATGCTTCTTGGTGAGTAGTGGCTATAATAACGCCCTTGCCTGCGGCTAGTCCATCTGCTTTTAGTACAATGGGAAGGGCATGAGCGTTAATATAGGCAAGGCCTTGCTCATAATTTTCAAGCGTAAATTCCGCATAACTAGCAGTAGGTATTTGATGCCTCTGCATAAAATGTTTACTGAAAGCCTTGCTACCTTCTAACTGAGCTGCTTTGGCAGAAGGGCCAATGATATTAATGTGTTCGGTGAAAGGGTCACCCGTGAAAAAATCGTAAATCCCTTTTACAAGAGGTTCCTCTGGCCCAACTACAATCATTTCTATTTGGTGTTCAATGGCCGCTTTTTTAAGGGCATCAAAATCATTCATTTCTATGGGCAAATTCGTTCCAAATTCAGCTGTACCAGGGTTTCCAGGAGCTATAAATATTTGATCACACTGATGACTTTGCGCCATTTTCCATGCCAAAGCATTTTCTCTTCCACCACTTCCAATGAGTAAAATATTCATAAATAAAGGTATTGCACCACGAAAGTAAAATTTATTGCATGGATTTTATTAAATTGAGTCAATTAAATAAAACAATTACTTATGTCAACCACTACTCAGAAACATCCTAAAGGATTATATGTTTTGTTTGCAACAGAAATGTGGGAGCGTTTTAACTACTATGGTATGCGCGCTATCTTGGTTTTATTTTTAACCAAGGCCTTGTTATTTGACAAAGTTTTCGCCTCGCAAGTATATGGTAGTTACACTGGGTTGGTTTATTTAACACCCCTTTTAGGAGGCTATATAGCCGATAGATATTGGGGCAATAACCGCTCTATCATTGCAGGGGGTCTAGTCATGGCCATTGGGGAATTTGTACTTTTTTTTTGCGGCCATTTTTATGAAAATGCGGGCCTGGCCATGCCTTTATTTTATATTGGTTTGGGATGTATGATTGCAGGCAACGGTTTTTTCAAGCCCAATATTTCAAGTATGGTAGGCCAGCTCTATGCCAAGGGCGATTCTAGAATAGACGCATCCTATACTATTTTTTATATGGGTATTAATACAGGTGGTGCCATTGGCCCCTTCGTCTGTGGTTTTTTTGGAGACACGGGTAAGTCGGGCGATTTTAAATGGGCTTTTTTCGCAGGCGGCGTTGCTATGTTATTAAGTGTAATTACACAAATAGTTTTTCAGAAAAAATATTTAGTGAACCCAGAAGGTAAGGCTATTGGCGATGCGCCTAAAGATGCACCGGCCTGGTTTCAAAAAATTCCTGTGATGGTCGGCTTTTTATTTTTAATTTCTTTAGTCACTATTGCATTAGTATACATTGATATTAAAGTAGTGAGTTATTTATTTTGGTTGTTACTAGCTTGTATTATTTTAATTGCTGTCATTATTTTTTCAGATAAATCATTGGATATTATTCAGAAGAAAAAAGTAGCCGTACTATTTACGGTATCTTTCTTTGTGATCTTTTTTTGGAGTGCCTTTGAACAAGCTGGTGCCTCGCTTACTTATTTTGCATCAGAGAATACACAAAGAGACTTGGGATTTTTTGTAGTGCCTGCAAGTTTTTTTCAATCACTTAATTCTTTATTCGTTGTAACACTTGCTCCTCTAGTGGCATGGGTATGGATTAAATTAGGTAAAGCAAAAAGAGAACCCTCTTCTCCCTTTAAAATGGCCATGGGCTTAATGTTATTGGCCCTAGGCTATTTGTGGATAGCCACTGGAGTGAACGGAGTAGGAACGGGTGTTAAAGTGAGTATGATTTGGTTAATAGGTATGTATATGATGCATACATTTGGTGAACTTTGTTTATCGCCCATAGGTCTAGCTATTTTCAATAAATTAGCGCCTATTAAATTTGCCTCTTTATTAATGGCAGTATGGTTTACAGCCAATGCCTTCGCGAATAAATTAGCAGGTGTATTTAGTGCCTTGTATCCTGAAAATGGTAAGGTTACTTCTTTTGCGGGCTATCAAATTAGCAACCTGCACGAGTTCTTTATGTTCTTTGTATTCATGGCAGGAATTGCTTCCATCATTTTATTTTTGATTTCAAATAAGTTGAAAAACTTAATGACCCAGTAGGGATTTATAAAGTAAGAATAAAATACAACCCATCGCTCCCTCTCGCTTCGCTCAAAAGTGCGCTCAGTATTGTATTTAAATTTACTTTTAATAAATTACGATTTCTTCAACTATTCATCAAAAAAATTACTGGGTCATTAAGTTTTTCAACTTATTCGAAATCAAAAACAAAATAATGGAAGCAATTCCAGCCATGAATACGAAGAACATAAAAAACTCATGCAAGTTGCTAATTTGATAGCCCGCAAAAGAGGTAACCTTCCCATTTTCTGGATACAGCGCACTAAATACACCTGCTAATTTATTCGCAAAGGCATTCGCTGTAAACCATACTGCCATTAATAAAGAAGCAAATTTAATAGGTGCTAATTTATTGAATATAGCAAGACCAATGGGTGATAAACAAAGTTCACCAAATGTATGCATCATATACATGCCTATTAACCAAATCATACTTACTTTAACACCCGTTCCCACGCCGTTCACTCCTGTAGCTATCCATAAATAACCAAGGGCTAATAGCATTAAACCCATGGCC
>JBAXWU010000040.1:0-14531 GCA_037128235.1 Chitinophagia bacterium
ATCTATGCAATCATTAATGGTGAGGTCGGTATGAACAGGGTGGGTACCAATATGGTTGAGTCTAGTAATTTTATTAATGTCTTTCTCCCCATCTGCAAGTAGGGGCCACAAGTTTTTTGCATTATTTTTTTTAACGTATAACATACCTGCACCTAATGGAGTGCTTAACCATTTATGAAGTGCTGCTGCATAGTAATCGCAGTCTAATTCATCAAGACGAAAATTAATATGTGCAAATGCATGAGCTCCATCTACAATAACTTGTACACCCTTTGCATGCGCCATATCGCAAATTTTACGAATAGGTAAAACCTGTCCCGTAATATTAATCATATGACTTACGAATATGACCTTTGTTTTAGCAGTAATGGCACTCGCATATAAATTCACAATTTCTTCATCATTTTTTGGATGATTGGGAACCGATAATTTAATATTCACTACACCATATCTGTTATGAATTTGGTCAAACATATCCAGCATGGCCCCATAATCTTGCACGGCCATAATGGCTTCATCTCCTGCTTTCCAGTCAAAACCACCAATGACTAAGTCTAAAGATTCTGTAGTGTTTCTGGTAATCACTAGCTCTTCCGCTAGGCAGCCTGCAATGCCTGCTAGTCTTGCAGCTATATTTTTTTTATTTTCAAATTGAACGGTTCTCATATAATAAGAACCCTGATAATTTACTTCTTTTATATGCTCAATAAATTTATTTAAAATAGGTTGAGGTAAAAAATTATAATAACCATTCTCTAAATTGATATAGTCTGGCTTTAATAAATATTGATTACGAATACCTGTCCAAAAATCTTCGTCTTTCGCTAATACTGTTGCTGGCAAATGGGCTTTTTGTTCAAAGCTTTTTGCCATACCTGCGATACCCAATGGGGTAGCGATACTTGTTAAAACGATGTCTTTAATAAATTGGCGTTTGTTCATGTTAAAAGATTTGCGTGTAAGTCCTACTCATAATTTAAGAATACTACTTATACTAATTATTGAATCATTTAAAATCAATTCTTGACAATCCTGCATCTGCATTTTTACTAAACCAGCCTGTGCCGTATTCAAGTACATAAAAACGACCATCAGGACCTATTTCAATATCAATGGCAGAATGAAATTTAGTATTTGGCATAAAAGGTTCCATTCTATCATAGTCACCATTGGCCTTCATACTTACTGCTTTAATATAACCACGCATCCATTCATTGAAAAAGAATTTACCATCATAATAAGAAGGGTACCTAGTTTCTTTTGGATATAAGTCGCTATAATAAACAGGGCCCGCCATGGCAGTACGTCCACCTGCACCTAAAGAAGGGAAGTCCATGGTAGAAACACCATAGGGATACCAAATAAAGGCTGGTTGTGCTGGAGGTAATTCAGTTAAACCAGTATTATTCCTTGAATTATTAATAGGTTTTGCAGGATCAAATGCAGCACCCGATTTACCCGTAGCATAATCATAAATATGGTAAGGATAATTATTACCAATAAAGAAAGGCCATCCAAAGAAACCAGCCTTGCGTGCTTGGTTTACTTCGTCATAACCACGAGGCCCTCTTGTGGCAAGGCTATCTTCATTCGCATCTGGACCTACTTCACCCCAGTATAAATTACCATTCTTAGGATCTACAGAAATACGGTAAGGATTACGATTTCCCATTACATAAATTTCTGGTCTTGTTTTATCGGTGCCCTTAGGGAATAAATTGCCTTCAGGTATTTCATAACTACCATCTTCTTTTACGCTGATGCGTAAAATTTTTCCTCTTAAATCGTTGGTATTGCCCGAGCTACGACGCTCGTCATATTGAAGATGACCAGGACGGTCATCTAATGGGGCATAACCATGACTTGCATATTTTTGTTTAGGCTCATCGAATGGAGTGGTATTATCTCCTGTAGATACAAACAATGTTTTGTTAGGACCAAAAGCAATAGAACCCCCTGTATGACAACAAATATCGCGTTGCTCATAAAATTGTAAGATAATTTTTTCAGAGCTATTCAATATAGTATCGTTTTCTAAAGTAAAACGAGATAATCTATTCATTGGAGAATCGGGAGCAGAATAGTACATGTATATAAAATGATTTTTTGCAAAATCGGGGTCGGCTTTTACGCCCAATAAACCTTCTTCTGAATTGACACCCGGCGCATTGGTTTTCCAATACACATTTAAAAAACCTGCTTGCTTAATTTTTTTAGAACTATTATTATACAAATAAATTTCACCACGACGTTGAACCACTACTACGTCTAAATTAGGAAGTACTGATAGTTCAGTAGGTTCAAAAAAAGTACCTGTTACTAAATCTGTTTTGCTGAAATGGCTTTCATCTGGCGCAAATACGCTGTGCGCTTTGCTATAGTCGGCTGTATTGTCTCCCATAGCATATTGAATACCTCCTAAAATATGTTTTAAATACAAAGGGTCGGCATAAGACTCGTCAGTATGGCCTAGTTCAGTGTAAAATACTCTACCACCATCAAAGCTGTGGTACCAAGCCATTGGATGTTTGTCTCCATTCTCTCCACCTTGGTAAGATTTTTCATCAATACTTATAAGTACTTTAACATCAGGGTTTAAGTTTTTAAAATTATACCACTCGTCTTTTCTAGTCCAAGTTGCGGGTAGGCTATCGGTAGAAGGATGATTTTTATCGTTAATAATTAAAGTAGCATCTTGTTGTGCAGGGTGGCTCTTGAAAGAAGCGCCAATCATATTCACATACCAGTTCCAATCGTATTCAGCATCAGCTGCGGCGTGAATACCCACAAAACCTCCACCTGCTTGCATGTATCTTTCCACTGCAATTTCTTGGTTACCCGTTAATAATTCACCAGTGCTACTTAAGAAAACCAAGGCAGCATATTTTTTCAAGCTATCTTCTGCAAACTTACCAGCATTGGTAGTGGTATCAACATTAAAACCATTTTTTTCCCCTAAGGCCTGAATGGCTTTAATGCCAAGAGGAATAGACTCATGGTGGTAGCCTCCTGTTTTAGAAAAAACTAAAACGGTAGGTTTACTAGTTCTTTTATTACTACAAGAAGCAAGGGTGATTAATAAAAAGCAAAATAATGCAATGTTTTGAAGTGTAAATTGGATTGTTTTTTTCATTTGTTTAAGCGTTGTGGATGATTCGTTTATGGCAGTTAATTTCCCACTTTTTTCGCTTATGGCAAAATAAAGATGGATTAGTGGCAATTATGATAATTTGGAGGGTTAAAGGCAGTATTTTTGTAGCATGCTTCTCAAACATCTAGACAGCCTTTTAGCAGCTCTATTGGGTATGGCAGCTGTTTTATATTTAACGGCGCATGGGGGTGTGGGTATTTCTCCCGACTCCATTTATTATATAAGTGCTGCGCAAAGTCTGAGAGAAGGGCATGGCTTTTTGCAGTTTGATGGTTCTGCTTTTGTTTTATTCCCATTAGTATATCCAAGTTTTTTAGCCTTAGTTGAATGGGTAACTGGTAAAGAAATTGTTCAAATAGCTCCCTATTTAAATGCTATTTTGTTGGGGGCCACCATTTTTTTAAGTGGAACTATGCTGGAGCGAATGAATCTTAGAAAAGCAGTAAAATGGATCTTGTTAGTTTTAATTGCTTTAAGTGCAAGTATCTTAGAAATATATACCATGCTTTGGTCGGAGGCTTTATTTGTTACAGAAATTATAATTTTTATTTGGGCTTGTTTTTATTATTTTAAAAATAGCACAGTTAAAAATTTAATAGGACTAGCATTTATTGCTGCCATTGCAGCGGATACAAGATTAGCAGGCATTACCGTCATTGCTACAGGAGGCTTATTGATGTTATTGTCTCATGATACTAAGGGTTGGCAGAAGTGGAAACATATTTTATTATATGGTATTATTTCCTCTTCTTTATTAGCTGTTAATTTACTGCGTAATTTTTTAGTGACCACCTCATTTACCGGTGCAAGACAGAAAGGAGATACTTCTTTTTTAACCAATGTAAAATATTTTGGAGAAGTCATTGGGGGCTGGTTATTTTTTTCAAGCATTCCTCATTTTAATGCTTTACTACTTGGTTTAGTATTTATTATAGTTATTGCTTCTATTTTTATCTATAGGTATTTAAAGAATAAAGAGCATAATTCTTTTGAAAAAATTGCGGCTAGTTTTACCTTGGTGTATTCATTGTTTATGTTGCTATCGGCTACTTTTTCTAAATACGAGACCATCAACAATAGGTTATTAGCACCTTTTTTTATTCCATTATTATTTACCATTGGGTTTTATATTATTAGTTTTATTCAGTGGATGAAGCGGCCGCTTTGGAAACAATTTTTCATAGGTTTTTTTGCTTTGGCCGGACTATTTTTAGTTTTTAATTATGGTAAAGCAGTAGCATCCATGCAGGCTGAAAATAAGCAAGGGGGTATTGGTGGCTATGGAGAAGACGGATGGGTGTATAACGATTTATTAGCTACTCTTAAAAAAGATACGCAATATTTCAATAAGGGTATTCCAGTATACTCAAATGCGAGTCATGCGGTGTACTTTTTTACCAAAAGGCAGTTGGCTATATTACCTGAAACCAAGCATATAGAAGACTTGCAAAAGTTTTATCAATTGCCTCAAAACATACTTATTTGGTTTAATAATGAGGATAATCCTGCTATTGATAGCCTAGCGGAGGTTAAAAAGCATAAAAATTTAACGGTTTTGAAGCAGTGTAAAGATGGATATATCTTCCTCTGTACTCCAAAATAGGTTTAATTTTGCTGTAATCTATGAGCCCCCATTCACAAATTTTTCAGTCGGCGAACAAAACCAGATGGCAGAGAACCAAATGGGTTTTAAGAACCTTTTTATTTTTACTGCCCATTTTTGCAGCTATTTTTTTTATTGGTATTTATTTAATGGATATAAATCAGCCTAATATTCCATTAGAAGGGGCTGCTATTAAAAAAGTTTTAACCGATTCGGTACCTTCTTACAGAGAAAGTAAATTAGAAAGAGAGTATAGAGGTTTTAAAAAAGCCATAGGAAATAAATGGGCAAAGGGGCAGGGTTGTGGTCAAACTAATACACCCTTGAACTTATCTAATTCAAAATATTTTAGTGATAGTTTAGGAATAAGGGCTGCCTTTTATGTGAACTGGGATGCGGCACAGTCGTTTAGTTCATTACAAAGAAATATTAAAAATGTAAATTTAATTATACCTGAGTGGTTGTTTATTGATCCCAATACCGACCAATTGTATAACACCATCGACCCTAAGGCATTAAAAGTAATGCAATCGGCAGGCGTAAAAATTATGCCCTTGCTTACTAATAATTATAAAACGCTTTTTAGAGGAGAGACAGTTAGAAGAATTATTACTAGTCCTATAAAAAGACAGAAACTTATTGATGATATTATTGCAGTATTAAAAAAATATAAGTTTGTAGGAATAAATATTGACTTTGAAGAATTGGTCTTAGATAATGATAAGCCCTTGATTGATTTTCAAAAATTATTATACCAACAATTACATGCCCAAGATTTTTTAGTATCTCAAGATGTAATTCCTTTTAACAATGACTATAATTTTAGCGCCTTAAGTAAGTACAACGACTATTTAATTCTAATGGCTTATGACCAGCACCATGCCGAAACCAAACCTGGCCCTAACAGTTCTCAAAAATGGATAGAGGCCGCCGTATTTGATATTGCAGCTAAAGTACCTTCTAATAAAATTATTTTAGCAGTGCCTGCCTTTGGGCATGATTGGAAAACAAAGAACAAGAAAATAATGAGTGTTTCTGATGTCACTTACCAGCAAGCTATTGCCAATGCAAAAAGTAGTGAGGCTAAAATTAATTTTGACAACGATAGTTATAATTTAGACTACACTTATTATGATAGTGAAAATAATTTACACCAGGTTTATTTTGTAGACGCAGCTACTAATTTTAATACCATACGGTTTGCTACAGAAACTAATTTAGCAGGCACCGCTCTATGGAGATTAGGAGGAGAGGATGTAAGGTTGTGGTCTTTCTATGATAAACCCATGACCAAAAAAGCCTTAAGTAAATTCGATTTTATAAAATTCAATGAAATAAAAGCGGGTTCTGCACCCGATTTTGTGGGAGAAGGGGAAGTACTAGATATTATAGCCTCTCCTAAGGACGGCTATATTAGAAGTGAAATAGATGCTAGTTCAATGTTAATTAGTGAAGAGTACTATGATAAGCTTCCTTCCACTTATGTTATCAGACGTTTTGGTGCTACTACTAAGAAAAAATTAATTCTCACATTTGACGATGGCCCCGACCCTAAATACACCAAGCAAATTTTAGATACACTTGCATTTTATCATGTACCAGCTGTATTTTTTGTAGTAGGGTATCAGGCTGAAAATAATATTCCTCTTATTAAAAGAATTTATAGAGAAGGCCATGAGATAGGGAATCATACATTCACGCATCCGGATATGAGTAAGGTGAGTGGTATTCAAGCCTCTTTAGAAATGGATGCTACCAGGCTTTTAATTGAGTGTATTACTGGCCATAGTACTATTTTATTTAGGGCTCCTTTTAATGCAGACAGTGAGCCGGGTAAGTATGAGGAACTAGCGCCCATTGCATTGAGTAGACAAAAAAATTACATTACTGTAGGTGAAAGTATTGACCCTGAAGATTGGCAAATACCCATTAATGAATACAGGAACGATACCATTTTTGATAGAGTGGTAAAGGATTATCAAAAAAAGACACATACAGGTAACCCGGAAGATACTTCCATTGCAGGAAGTATTATTTTATTACATGATGCAGGAGGGGATAGAGAAAATACAGTCAATGCAACGGGCAAGATAATTAGGTATTTCAGAAAGGAGGGCTATACGTTTACTACGGTGGCCGATTTATTAGGAAAGAAAACTGAAGAATTAATGCCGCCTACACCAAAAGGAAAAGAGTATTATTGGCTACAGATAAATTATGTTATAGCAGAAGGTGCTTATTTGGGAGGGAATTTTTTCTTTGCCTTATTTATGACATTCTTAATACTGAGTACTATAAGAATAATGATTATTGGGGCCATGGCTTTACTAGAAAAGAAAAGAAAAATGGCATTGACGCAAATTGAAAGAACCTTAGACCATCCTTTTGTATCAATTATAGTTCCTGCGTATAACGAAGAAGTAAATGCAGTTTCTTCCATAGAAAATTTATTAAAATGTGATTACCCTGCTTTTGAAATTATTTTTATTGACGATGGTAGTACCGATAATACTTATCAAAAAGTAAAGGAGGCTTTTCTTCATAACGAACTTGTGCGGGTACTTACTAAAGAAAATGGAGGTAAGGCGACAGCCTTGCAATATGGTATTGAAGAATCAACGGCCGATTATGTTGTATGTATTGATGCCGATACTAAATTAGCCAGCGATGCAGTTTCTAAATTAATGCGTAATTTTTTAAATCCACTGAATAAAAATAGCCATAAAATAGGGGCAGTAGCGGGTTCTGTTATTGTGGGTAATGAACTAAATATTTTAACTAAATGGCAGAGTATTGAATATATTACTAGCCAAAATTTTGATAGAAAGGGTTTTGCTTATGTAAATGCTATAACTGTTATTCCTGGTGCTATTGGGGCCTTTAAAAAAGCTGCTTTAATAGAAGCCGGTGGTTTTACTTCCGATACTTTGGCAGAGGATTGTGATATAACAATACGTATCATGAAGGCAGGCTATATTGTGGCGAATGAATCAAAGGCCTATGCCTTTACAGAAGTACCCGAAAATTTAAGACAGTTTTTAAAACAAAGAGTAAGATGGAGTTTTGGCGTCATGCAAACATTTTGGAAGCATAAGGACATGTTATTTAATAATACAAGAATATCCTTGGGATGGGTAGCACTTCCCGACATGCTTTTATTTAAATATATCATACCCTTCTTTACTCCCTTTGCCGATTTATTTATGATTTTTGGTTTACTAACCGGCAATGCCGATAAAATTGGTTTTTACTTTTTAATTTATGTAATTGTAGATGCCCTTATTGCAGCCACTGCCTTTGCTTTTGAAAAAGAAAATCCTGCTAAATTAATTTGGTTAGTACCACAAAGATTAATCTACAGATGGCTAATGATGTATGTATTCTTCAAAGCCATTAAAAGAGCCATTAAAGGAGAGTTACAAACCTGGGGTGTACTCAAAAGAACAGGGAATGTAAAAGATACTATTGGAAATGGTTATCGTAATCAGTTATAATATTTTACACTAAAGATGAAGAAACTATATATGGATACTAAATATGGTTTCTACATATAGTTTCTATATATTGTATCTAGGTGTATGAATACTAACCTCTACTAGGTTACCTCTAATAGGTTACCTCTAATAGATTTATTTAACAGTAAATATTTTTTCTTGATATACTGGTTGGCCTTCTTTAGTAATGCCTTGAATTACAATGGCATATTTTCCTGCCACATCAGAGGTATAAAATGAAGTATTTATTTTTCCCTTGCTGCTTGTATTAATATTGGGTGACCAATTTAATAAATGTCTAAAATCGGGGCTGCGGTTATCTATTTGAGCTTGATTTTCATAAACAGGGGCGCTGAACTCTCTTTGCATTTGAAGCCCTTTATAATCAATTAGTGTTGCTCTAGGATCTAATTCATAGCCTTCCATTTTTCCATTGTAAGTTATAAAATTAGCAATACCATTGAATGCCATATTACCTGAAAAATAGGTTCTAGAAACTACTTCTAGTTTTCTAATTTTTAAAGGGTCGTATTCAATAAACTTATCCATATTTAAAATAGGTACCCCATCTAATAAAACAAGTGGGGCTTTATCAAAGAAATGTTTATTCTGATTGTCATAAACAGCTAATTGAAATCTACCATCATTTTTAGTTAAGGTTAGAGGCGTTACATACTCTCTTATCACTTCTTCCATAGTTGTAAAACGCGCATATAAATCTAAGTAGTAAGTGTAGTCTGGTTTATAATAAAAGGCATTAGTATCCAATGAAGTAGCTTGGAAGCGATTTTGATAATCGGCTTTGAAATGATTTTGAATTTCAATATTGCTATTTATTTGCTGTACATTTTCTTTGTTTAATTTTGTTAAAAGTAATGGTTCGCTTGCTTGAATATTTTTTTTGAAACTTAAAAAAGGGTTGTCAATTTCAATTTTAAGCGAATTGTATTTACTGCTATCGGCTAGTACTATTACTTGGCCATCATTATATAAATGAGGAAATTCAAATTTTATATTGCCATTCTCATCGCTAATACCTGCTTTAAATAATGTATTCTTGCTGGGCATTGAAATAAAGCCTGTAATATCTTTAACAGGAGTAGTGGTTCCTTTTTGCACCACTTTCCCTGTAATAATACTACCTGCATATTCTGGTAGGTATTTAAAAATTGGACTTGTAGTACTTAAAATATTTTCCCATTTAAATCGGCGCCATCCATTCACTAGCATCAATTCATCCATGGCAAGCAATGTATTAGTTTCATTATTTTTAAAATAGGAGGCAGGATTTTCAATACTACCGGTTAAATCAGAGCTAAGCCAAATATAATTTTGAATATTATTTTCATCAAGGCTTTGAATGGAATCAATTTTATAAACAGCCATGGAGGCATTCGCAACAGCATAGCCATTAATGCCTTGCTTAGTAGAAATTTGAAGATTTACTTTTCTTCTTTTTTCTAAAATAGGGCTTTCTAATTCAAGACTTGTTTCAAGTACATTTTTAGGGTAGTTAAAATAGAGTCTTTCGCAGACAGGCTCCTGTGCTTGATTAAATAAAGTAAAAATATTAATACCCTCGTTTAATTTACTTTTTTCAATGGCTAAGGTACAGTTACCATTTTTTATTTGACCTGCAATTGTATGAGATACCATACCTCTTGAATGCACAAGTAAATAAACATTTGTATTTTCAAGTTGTATACCTGCAATGCTAATATTTATTCTAGAAGCAGTATCATTTGGTGAAACGATAGCGGTGCTATTTCCAAGGCTAAGGGTATAGCCCTTTTCAAATATATTGGGTAGTTTTTGATTTATTATTTTATCGTCATTAGTGGTAAGTGATAAGCTATAGCCTTGGTTTGCCTGAGGTGTAAAAGTAAAACTACCCATGCCCATACTACCTATGCCTAATGAAGAAGTCTTGCATTGTGAAATAGTATCGCCTTTACTATTTATTAAATATCCCTTGGCTTGAACACCTTTACCAAATTGGTTGGAAATTTTAAAAGCTACTTTAGCTAATTGACCCGCTACTAAGTTACCCCCTTCTGGAAAAATTTGAATGGAGTAATTTTCTTTACTAGGTGTATAATTATTTTCTTGGGTTAAGGAGGGGTTTAGAACAGAAATTCTCTTTTCGAAGAAAAAACCTTCATTATAATTCTTCATCCAATTGGTATAGGCTCTAAGCGTATAGTTGCCAGAAGCAATAGCTGTAGGAATTAAGATAGATCCGTTACCTATGCCTTCATTTAAAGCAATTTTTTCTTGCCAAACGGCTTTCCCATTATTATCTATTAATTCTAGATAGGCAACCTTACTAATATTTATTGGCTTATTTAAAATGGCATCTACATTGTAAATTTTAAACCAGCAAATTTCATTCGTTATATAGATATTTTTATCGGTATGAACATAAAGTTTTTCTTGTAAATTATTTTTAGTATAATTTTCAACGCTATTTTGTAAAAAGGGTAGCTCTTTATTTTGGCCCACTACTTGTAAGCTAGTTGATAGTAATGCAACTATGACTGAGCCAAACAAACTAATATATAAGTGCTTCTTCATTGTATAGGTAGTTTATTTCCAAAAAGAGGGTTTAATATTAGTGCCGCGTAATCTGCAGTCGACACATTCAGGAGGTGCTGCATAAAAACTAATAATAGCACCCGTCATTGCATTAATGTCTTTATAATTAGTAGGTAGTAGCATAATTGCTTTAATTTGAATACTATCGCTATTATTCACCACTGCAATTTCTGGGCAATCAGGCTTGTATAACCAATAGGCCCAATTAGGCACTTGATAAGGGTTTACAAAAATTCTTTTTTCTTGTACAGGGCAAACATCTATATAACCAATAACAGGGTCGTTATTGGTAGTGCAATGAATATTGCCCGTAAGTTCAGAAGGTTGCGCGTCAAAAATAGAACCCGTACCTTCTGTATTTTTTTTCATTCTTTGTAAAAATTCGTAACGGCCCTTGCTTAAACTATATTGTCTTACATTAATACTATATAATACGCCTAGTTTCCAAGAAGCTGGTGGAATGGAATGAATAGGTAAGTGAATAATATCATTACTCATAGTGGCCGTCGTACCAGTAAGAATAGAACTTGAATTCTCTGTTTTCCAACAAATATATTGCCCCATATCCCAACTAAATCTAGTTGAATCGGAAAACACTACACTGTATTGTTGTCCTTTAGAACTGTTAACTATTTTATACTTTAAATAAGTTTGATAAGTGGAATGAAACTCCCAGGTTTCTGTATAATCCCATTGGTAATACTTGGTATTATTAGAAGGGTCATGCGTGTCTACATAAAATTGTAATCCTTGTGATTCTGTTTTATAATTGATACTATCAATAGGAGGGTTTATTTTTACTGCAGCAAAATCGGATAAATATTTTTTACCATCAATTGTTGCTATATTAATTCTATATTTTTTATTGGCATTTAAATTCAATTTTGAAACGCTGTAATGCCCATTTGATATTTCTTTCAAAGGATAAAGGCTATTATCATCTCCTTCTACATTTACTTTCGCACCGCTTTCGTATTTAACGGTATTAGATGACAAGGCCACTGTTCTACTTAGAATTATATTGGTTTCCCCCATGCCACTGTTAATAATACCTTCTACTACTAAATAGCCAGTACTTGGAGAGATGACAGGGGAAATATATTTTTCCTTGCATCCCCAAAGGGTAAGAATGAATAAGCTATAAATAATTCTCTTTTTCATAGTTGCTTATTTAAACTTAATATTTAAATTAATATAAGGAATGGCATTTCCAAAAATGGAAAGCTTGTATCCATTTACCATTCCATTTTCAGAAACATAATAAATGGAATAAGGATTTTTACGTCCTGTTAAATTATACACTCCAATGGACCATGAATTATGGAACAACTGATTCACTTTATGATTGCCTTCAATATTCATAGAGAAATCGGTTCTGAAATAATCGGGTATACGGTAAGCATTTCGGTCGGCATATAAAGTACGCATGGAACCACCATAGCTAAATAAACCAATAGGTAGGGTAATAGGCCTACCGGTACTATAATTACCATTCATAGAAACACTAAAGCGGTGACTAAAACGGTAATTGGCAATCACTGTTATGTCATTAGGCTTATCATAATTACCTGGGTAGAAATTGCCCTTATTAATTATTTCACCTGCTGTTGGGTCGTTCATGCGTAGTAAAATACGAGACCAGGTATAACTAATCCATCCATTTAACTTACCAGAAAGTTTCTTTACTAATAATTCTACTCCGTAAGCTTTTCCTTTAGTGCCAATCACATCGGTTTCAATATGTTTATTCATAACCAATTTGGCGCCACTCTTATAGTCTAAATAGTTTTCAATGTTCTTATAATAAACTTCTAATGAAGTTTCAATGGTATTCGATTTTAAATTCTTGTACAATCCAAAAGAAATTTGGTCACCCATTTGCGGTTTTATATTGGGGTCACTTAATTTCCATACATCGGTAGGGGCCATGGCCGTGGTATTGGACAAGGAGTGAATGTATTGGCGTTGGGTATTGTATGAGGCTTTTAAAGAAAAAGTTTCGTCAATAACATAGCGCAATGCTAGTCGATACTCAGGGCCTCCATAAGTTTTAATTACTGAACCACTTGCGTAATTAACCGTTCTTAAAATATTTTCTTCTGTTCTAGGTATGCCTGCAGGATATTCATTAATAGACTGTGGGCCTAATACATTAAACAAAGAAAAACGAATACCTGCATCTAATTTAAGAGCACTGGTAATGGTATAATGTTCACTTGCATATAAAGCGCTTTCTAGCGCTTGTTCTGTAGGAATAATATCAGGTTTGATTAGTGATTTTTCACCCAGTGGAATATAGTTGCCCGGGTTTAAAGAATAGTAGATGGAATTGACACCATAGTCAATGCTATGCTTACTATTTATATTATAATTAAAGTGTGCCTTGAAATAAGATTGATTAATACTAAAACTTAATTGATAGGCACTCAGTGGAAGTTTTTGACTATTAATGGCATAATTGTAATTATCATTGCCAAATGTAATTAAGCTATTCAATTTAGTAGTATAAATATGTTTCCATTTAACAGAAACGTTTTTATTGCCATAGCCATAAGCGGTATCACTGTTTAAATTAAAATGGTCATTACTTATATAACCAGTGAAATAAAGGGTATTGTTTTTATCTATTTGATGATTTACAATTAGGTTTAGGTCGTAAAAATCGGCTCTGCTATTTTTATAATCCTCGGGTAAATAATTAAATAACCAATTAGAATAAGTAGTTCTACCCCCTAGTATAAAGGACGATTTATCTTTTACTAAAGGGCCTTCAATATTTAACCTGCTCGTCAATAAACCTATACCTGCAGACCCGGTGAATTCTTTTTTATTACCCTCTCTGCTTGTGATGTCTAAAACAGAAGAAAGTCTTCCTCCATAATTTGCAGGTATGCTTGCTTTATATAATTCAACACTATTTATTAATTCAGGATTAAACGCAGAGAACATACCAAAGAAATGCGCAGGATTATAAATTGTGGCGTCGTTGAATAAAATTAAGTTTTGGTCGGAAGAGCCTCCTCTCACATTTAAACCAGTACTTGCTTCACCCACTGTTTTTACACCAGGCAGGGTAGTGACTACTCTTAATATATCGGCCTCTCCAAAAACAACAGGTACTTGCTTCACTGTTTTAATATCTAATTTTTGAACACCCATTTGCGTACCTCTCACATTACTCATTTTTTGAGAAGAGATAACCACTCTTTTAAGTGACATAATACTTCCTTGTAAGTCCATATCCATATTGCCATCGCTATATAATATAACTTGTCTTTTCACATCGCGCATGCCAATGCTTTGAATATTGAGTATATGACGCCCCTTGGGTAGAGAGATACTGTAAAATCCATATTGGTCGGTAGTTACTCCAATTCTTGGTTTGTCAATATATACTGATGCGCCACCTACTGGCTCACCCGTTTTATTGTCTTTAATAAAGCCAGCAAGTGCTACAATATTTTTTGTGCCGCTCAATGACTTCTCTCCAATTTCATATATTTTTTTATCTACTAGGGCTTCTTGTATTGGGCCTAATTCTTCTGTATCAAAAGCAAGGTCTTTTATTGTATTGCCAGTTGTTTGTTTTTTTCCTGTAAAAAAATCATCATTTATTTGAAGGCTTAGTAGCTTCGACTTTGTTAGAAAAATATTGTTTTGATTATCGAAGTAAAATTGAATACTCAAG
>JBAXWU010000041.1:0-13950 GCA_037128235.1 Chitinophagia bacterium
GTGATTCCTTCTTTTCTATTATTGCGAATTAGTGTAGCAGATAGTTGTAACAAGGGCGCCTCTAATATTTGTACGCGCGCACCATATTCATTGCTAATATCAAAGCCATCTCGTTTATATACAATGAACGAATAATTCTTAACCAAGGTTTCAAAATTTTTCCACTTCGGTAAATTCTGAAAACTATCTGCACCCATGATTACTGAAAATTCATGTTGCGGATATTTTTCTTCTAAATATATAAGTGTGTCAATAGTATAAGAAGGCTTGGGTAAAGAAAATTCAATATCAGATACTTTTAATTGCGTATCCTCTTCAATAGCTAGCTTGGCTAAATGCAAGCGGTCGTATTCATTTAATAAACTACCCTGGGGCTTTAACGGGTTTTGTGGAGAGACCACTAACCATACCTGTTTTAGGTCTGAATGGTTGGCTACATAACTTGCCACCATTAAATGACCATTATGTATGGGATTAAAAGAACCAAAAAATAAACCAATCTTCATTTTATAATATATTGATTATCAATTACTTGTTTCAATATTGGGGTTAATAAAAATACTATCTGCCTCATTCATTCTAAGGCTTAATTGATACCCTGCTACCGAAATAGAAATAGGATCGCCTAGTGGAGCAATTTGCTCCACAGTAATTAATTCGCCTGGTATACAGCCCATCTCCATTAACTTCAAAAAGATTTCATCATTTTCAAAAGAATGAATAACGCCAGACTCCCCCATTTTTAACTCAGATAGTTTCTTCATATTAATACTGCAAAGATAGTTTCTGTTTTACACAAATAGTTACGAAATTTGGAGCATTGAAAAACAATCTTTTATGTCATTGAACATCTCTTTTAATAAGGCCGACAAAAATGCAACACTGGGCAATCGTATGGCAGTAAAGGCTTTTATCGAAAGGTCTTTGAATAAAGAAGGCTTGACTATTAAGACGCTTCAATATATATTTTGTTCTGATAAATTTTTACTAGGCATTAATAAATCCTACCTACAACACGACTATTATACCGACATTATAAGTTTCGACCTATCTGAAACCAAGGGCAAATTAATTGGTGAGGTATATATAAGTATTGACCGGGTAAAGGATAATGCCAAAACCCATAAGACAAGCTTGAAGGAGGAATTGCTTAGGGTAATTTTCCATGGTGCCCTGCATTTCTGTGGTTACAAGGATAAAAAGCCTGCAGATATCAAAAAAATGCGCGCCCAAGAGGATAAATGGCTGAAATCCTACTTAAAGTCTATCGCATAATCTAATTTTACCGCTCATTTTTATCCAAAACGTTCCATATGGAACATTCCACTTAATTTTTATTGCCCCGAACTTAGAAAACGTTCCATATGGAACATATCAATCTGCGGGTCTTGTGAGCGAAGCGATCGACCAGTCGAGAAATAGACGTTTTTTCTAAATACCCGTGATTTCCAATAGAATATTGCTATTAATTGAATTGCTTGGTATTCAATACAGGCTTATCTTTGCACACTTATATGTTTCCCAAATACAATGTCATAGTAGTAGGTGCCGGCCATGCAGGCTGTGAAGCAGCGGCGGCGGCGGCCAACATGGGCTCCAAGGTTTTATTGGTGACCATGAACATGCAAAGCATTGCCCAAATGAGCTGTAACCCAGCCATGGGTGGAATTGCCAAGGGTCAGATAATAAGAGAAATAGATGCCCTAGGTGGTTATAGTGGAATCGTCACCGACTTAAGTACCATTCAGTTTAGAATGCTGAATAAAAGCAAGGGTCCTGCCATGTGGAGTCCAAGAGCCCAGAATGATAGGCATTTGTTTGCCTCTAAGTGGAGAGAAATGCTAGAAAATACCCCCAATGTGGACTTTTACCAGGACTCGGTAAACGAGCTTATCATAAAAAACAATAAGGCCTGCGGGGTGCTCACAAGTTTAGGTCATAAAATAGAAGCAGATGCCGTTATTATTACTAGCGGAACCTTCTTAAACGGAATTATACATATTGGTGAGAAACAAATTGGAGGAGGTAGGGTAGCTGAAAAAGCAGCCACCGGTATTACCGAACAGCTGGTTTCTTTTGGTTTAGAGTCGGATAGACTTAAAACAGGCACGCCTCCAAGGGTGGACGGACGTAGTTTAGACTATACTAAGATGGAAGAGCAGAAGGGTGACGATGAAATTGTAGGCTTCTCTTATATGGATATACCTAGAATTAAGGCTGAGGACCAGCGTTCTTGCCATATTACTTATACCGATTCAGTGGTTCATGATATACTAAGAACTGGTTTTGACCGTAGCCCAATGTACCAGGGTCGTATTGGGGGAGTGGGTCCAAGATACTGTCCAAGCATAGAAGATAAGATTAATAGGTTCGCAGATAGAGAAAGACATCAGTTATTTGTAGAGCCGGAAGGCTGGAATACAGTGGAGATATATGTAAACGGCTTTAGTACCAGCTTACCAGAAGAAGTACAATACGAAGCCCTTCGTAAGGTACCTGGTTTTGAGAAAGCGCGTATGTTCCGTCCGGGTTATGCCATTGAATACGATTATTTTCAACCCACTCAATTAACCTATACCCTAGAAACCAAGGCTATTAGTAATTTATATTTCGCTGGGCAAATTAATGGTACCACGGGTTATGAAGAAGCAGCTTGTCAAGGAATAATGGCGGGAATGAATGCCCATTTAAAAATAAATAAAAAAGCACCTTTTATCTTAAAAAGATCCGACGCTTATATTGGGGTTTTAATTGATGATCTTATAAGCAAGGGCACGGATGAACCCTATAGAATGTTTACTTCAAGAGCAGAGTTCAGAACACTATTAAGACAAGACAATGCCGATATAAGATTAACAGAACTAAGTCACAAGCTTGGTTTTGCGAGCGCAGATAGATTACGTAAAGTAGAGGAAAAAATAAATGAAGTAGCCAAGATAAAAACAATACTTTCTAATCAAACCATTAGCCCGGAAGAAGTAAATGGATTTTTAACCAGTATTGATTCAATGGAGATTACAGAAAAACAGAAAGCCACGAAACTCTTGCTGCGACCGAATATTAGCCTAAATCAAGTGATAGAAAACTGTGCAGAATTAAAAGAAAAATTAATAGAAAAAGAAATAGATCATTTAGAACAAGCAGAAATACAAATTAAATACGAGCGTTATATTGAGAAAGAAAAAGAAATTGTGGAACGTATGTTAACGCTTGAAAATAAGATGATTCCCGATAATTTTGATTACGATAAATTAGTGGCACTCTCTATTGAGGCGCTACAGAAATTCAAAAAAATTCGTCCACTTACTATTGGACAAGCTAGTCGTATTAGTGGTGTCAACCCTAGCGATATCCAAATACTTATGGTCTTTATAGGCCGCTAATTTACTATTCAATTGTTCAAATAACGAACAGTCCCCGTTCATAAAAAAATTCCCTTTCCCCGTTTTTTCACAAAATCTTTTTAGTAGCTTTAGTTTCTATCTTTACAACTAAAATAAGAATCACATGAAGCGAATTTATGTATGGGCATTATTTATGTGCACTGCAGTTTCTGCCATTGCACAGGAGTCATTCCCAATCAATGGAATTAGAGATATTCGTACGGGCTTATATGCTTTTACGAATGCTACTATTATTCAAAATGAAAAAACCAAGCTTGAAAAAGCAACCTTATTAATTAAACAAGGAAAAATTATTGCCGTGGGCAGTAGCGTCTCTATTCCAAAAGATGCTGTAGTCGTAAACTGTGAGGGAAAATTTATATATCCTTCTTTTGTGGACGCCTTCACCGACTATGGTGCGGGTCAAGCAAAAAGACCAGCGGGTGGCTTCAACTATGGCGGTCCTGGACAATTTCTATCCAATAAACCAGGAGCCTATAACTGGAACCAGGCTATTAAACCAGAAGTGAGCGCATCAGATTTGTTCAATGCAGACGAAGCTGCTGCGAAAAATTTTAGAGCCAATGGATTTGGCGCTGTTTTTACACATGTTAAAGATGGTATTGCAAGAGGCACCGGAGCGGTGGTAACACTTGCTACTGAAAACAATAATCAAGCCATTCTTAAAACAAAGGCTGCTGCAGTCTATTCTTTTGAAAAAGGTTCTTCAACACAATCTTACCCATCTAGTTTAATGGGAAGTATTGCTTTATTGCGTCAAACTTATATAGATGCAAAATGGTATCAAACAAAACCTGCAAGCGAAGGTGTAAACCTTTCTTTAGAAGCTTGGAACAATACTCAAAACATTCCTCAAATTTTTGCTGCAGATGATAAGTGGAGTGCTGTGCGTGCAGATAGACTAGGAGATGAATTTGGCGTACAATATGTAATTAAGGGTGGTGATAATGGATATCAAAGAATAGAGGAGATTGTGAAAACCAAGGCAGGTTATATATTGAATGTTGACTTTCCAGAAGCCATGGATGTGGAAGATCCTAACGATGCGCGTTTTGTTTCTTTAGCAGATATGAAACATTGGGAATTGGCGCCTACTAATTTAGCAGCCTTTGAAAAAGCAAATGTGCCATTTAGTATTAGTAGTACTGACTTAAAAGATAGCAAAACATTTTTAGCAAATATTAAAAAGGCAATTCGTTATGGCTTGACTGAAGCAAAGGCCTTAGAGGCTTTAACTAAAACACCAGCTACTATGTTGGGGGTGTATGATCAAGTAGGTTCTTTAGAAGCAGGTAAGTTGGCGAATTTTATTATTACAACAGAGCCCGTATTTTCTAACAATGCAAAGATTATAGAAAACTGGGTACAAGGAAATAAATATGAAGTAGCTGAAAACGAGTGGAATAACTATGCAGGTAAATATAAATTAACATTAAATGTAGGTGGATCGAACACCGACTATAATTTAGAAGTTAAAAAAGATTTATCAGCCTCCATTATTGGTACAGATACTTTGACTGCAAAAATTACCATCAATGAATCGTTGGTTAAAATTACTTTCCCAAATAAAAAAGGAAAAGGTGCAGAACAAATAAGATTAGGTGGTGCTATTGTGGGCGCTAACTGGTCTGGTATTGGAACCGATCCTGCTGGCAACAAAAACACATGGACCGCTTCATTCGTGGGTCCAATGACAGCAACAGCAGATACTAAAAAGAATAACGATACATTAAAGCCGCTTGCAAAAATTACGTTTCCATTTGCAGGTTTTGGTAATGAAAAAATACCAAGTCAAGAAACCATCTTAATTAAAAACGCTACTGTTTGGACCAATGAAAAAGAGGGCGTTTTAAATAATACTGATGTTTTATTAAAAAATGGTAAAATTGCTAAAATAGGAAAAGATATTAGCGAGGCAGGTGCAAGAGTTATTGACGGTACGGGCAAACACTTAAGCGCAGGTATTATTGACGAGCACTCACATATTGCAGCAATGTCTATAAACGAAGGAGCTCAATCAGTAACAAGTGAAGTGCGTATTGCAGATAATTTAAATCCAGAGGACATTAATATTTACCGTCAATTAAGCGGTGGTGTTACATCATCTCACATATTACATGGTTCTGCCAATACAGTGGGTGGGCAAACACAATTAATTAAACTTCGTTGGGGTGCCAATGACCAGGATTTAAAATTTGCGGGTGCCGATGGTTTTATAAAATTCGCATTGGGTGAAAACGTTAAGCGTACCACCAGCTCAAGCAATAACCGTTTCCCTGATACAAGAATGGGTGTAGAGGAAGTATTAAACGACGCTTTTGATAGAGCCGTGGATTATCAAAAAGCAATGAAAGAAAATCCGAATACCAGAAGAGACCTTGAATTAGATGCACTTGTAGAGATCTTAAATAAAAAGCGTTTTATTACTTGTCACTCTTATGTACAACCCGAGATTACTTATATGATGCGTATTGGTGATAAATATGGTTTTACCGTAAACACCTTCACGCATATATTAGAGGGATACAAAGTAGCTGACAAAATGAAAAAACATGGGTCAACTGCTTCCACTTTCTCTGACTGGTTTATGTATAAAACAGAAGTACAAGATGCCACTGGTTATAACGCAGCTATTATGCAAAAAGTGGGATTAAATGTTTGTATTAATTCTGATGATGCGGAAATGGCTAGAAGATTAAATCAAGAAGCTGCTAAAACAGTTAAATACGGAGGGGTTTCTGAACAAGAGGCCTTTAAAATGGTAACAATAAACCCTGCAAAAGCATTACATGTTGCGGATAAAGTAGGTAGTATTAAAACAGGAAAAGATGCGGATGTGGTTTTATGGTCTGATAATCCTTTAAGTATTTATGCAAAATCTTTATACACTATCGTTGATGGTACTATTTATTTTGATAGAGAAAAGGACGCTACTATGCACAAAGAGGTGGCCGCAGAAAGAACACGCTTAACACAGAAAATGTTGGGCGAGAAGAAAGCGGGTGCTGCTACTAGGCCTGCAACGCCAAGCTATCAAGTACTATTGAATTGTGGTGATCATGATCACGCAGATGAAATGGTTACTATTTACGAAACTCAAAAAGATTAATATATGCAAAAGAAATATACCACCTTATTGATTGTATCTCTTGCACTTTTACAATTAAATTCAAGCGCTCAGGAAACAGTATATCCTGTAGGTCCGCAAACAGGTCCCATTGTTATTACACATGCTACCGTGCATGTGGGTAACGGAACTGTATTAAACGATGCGTCGGTTAGTTTTGATAAAGGAAAAATTACAGGCGTAGGCGCTTCTGTATCTACGACTGGCGCTACTATTATAGATGCAACAGGAAAACAAGTGTATCCTGGATTAATTGTTCCACTTTCTAGTTTAGGTTTAAAAGAAATTAATAGCGGTGTACGCGGCAGCAACGATTTTCAAGAAATTGGAGATAACAACGCCAGCATTAGAACCATTGTATCTTATAATACCGATTCTAAAGTTATTAATGTACTACGTGCAAATGGTGTACTGCTTGCACATGTGGCCCCGATGGGAGAGCTTATTGAAGGTAGTTCAAGCGTGGTGCAATTAGACGCCTGGAATTATGAAGATGCGGCTTACAAAGCAGACAATGGAATTTTTATAAATATGCCAACACTTATTCCAAGAAGAGGTGGTCGTGGTGGTTTCATGCGTCAAGCTGCTAGTGACCCAGTGAAAGAAGCGATGATTAAAATTGAAACCATTAAAACTTTCTTTACCGAAGCGCGTGCTTACTTACAAGAAAAAAATCATGCGGAAAATAATTTAAAGTTTGAAGCGGTGCGTGGACTATTCACTGGCAAACAAAAATTATATGTTCGTGCTAATGAAGTAAAACAAATGTTGCTCGCCATTGATTTGGGGAAAACATTTGGATTTAACATGGTCATTGTAGGTGCTGCCGAAAGTTTACAAATTGCTTCTTTGTTAGTAGAGAATAATATTCCTGTTATCTTAGATAATGAACACGCGCTTCCTACTACAGAAGACGACGACATCGATCAACTGTATAAGCTTCCGGCTCAACTTAAAAAAGCAGGTGTTTTATTTGCGATCAACGATGCCAATGACCAAAGCAAACAAAGAAATATTAGCTTTAACGCTGGAACCGCAGCGGCTTATGGCTTAGACAAGGAAGAAGCATTATCTGCTATTACCCTTAATACTGCTAAAATTTTAGGCATTGACGATATCACCGGTTCTATTGAAACGGGAAAAGATGCTAATATTATTATTAGCGAGGGCGATATCCTAGACATGAGAGGCAATCAGGTGACCAAGGCCTTTATTCAAGGACGCGATATTTCTTTGGATAATAAACAAAAACAATTGTACGAGCGCTATAAGCATAAGTATAAGATTAACTAATTAACAGTTTATCCTGTTATTAAAAAGAACCTCTCTATCACAAATGTGGTGGGGAGGTTTTTTTTGTTAACTTAGCGCTATGCCAAAAAAGCTATTTTTATTAGATGCACTAGCATTAATTTATCGTGCGTATTATGCGCTTATTCGCACACCCAGAATTACCACCACGGGCATAAATACCAATGCGCAGTTTGGTTTTACCAATACCCTCTTAGAAATTATTAGAAAAGAAAATCCTACACATATTGCTGTTTGTTTTGATACACATGCACCCACAGAACGTCATATCGATTTTACCGATTATAAAGCCAATCGTCAAGAAGCACCCGAAGACCTATTAGATTCTTTGCCCCATATTAAAGCCATCATTGAAGGGTTTAATATTCCGGTCATTGAATACGATGGTTATGAAGCAGATGATATTATTGGAACACTTGCCTGGCAGGCTGCCGCAAAGGGTTATGAGGTTTATATGGTTACACCCGACAAAGACTATGGTCAACTACTTATAAAACCAAATGTATATATATGGAAGCCACCGGCTTTTGGTAATAAAGAAGAAATTGTAGATGCAAAAAAAATCTGTGAGAAATGGGATATCGCTAGAGTGGAACAAGTGGTGGATATGTTGGGCTTAATGGGCGACGCTTCAGATAATATTCCAGGCATTCCTGGTGTGGGCGAAAAAACAGCAGCAAAGCTTTTAAAATTATACGACACATTGGAAGGGGTATTAGATAATGCCGATAAAATTACCGGTTCGATGGGTGAAAAAGTAAGAGCTGGAAAAAAATCGGCCATCATGAGTAAAAAGCTCGCCACCATTATTACTAATGTACCGGTTAGTTTTCATGAAGAAGATTTTAGATTAAAAGAAAAAAATAAATCGGCCCTTGCTGATATATTTAATGAATTAGAATTTAAAACCTTGGGCAAAAGAATTTTAGGAGATGAGTTTTCAGTGAGTGGGGGGGCCGGGGCCGTAGATATTGCTACTGCCAAAAAAGAACAAACCGATTTATTTGGAAACACAGTCAATATAAAAATAAAAAATAAAAAAGCGGGGGCTAAAGAAACAGAAGGACAAAATAGTACAGATAAAAATAATGGGCTTCCAGATAATTCTTTAGATAATGATGAAGAACAAATAGGCGATGCAGTAGGCGATGAAGACTTGCCTATTGAATTGGTGGTGAATAAAAATAGTGGGAACACCCCACATAATTATAAGGCCATTGTGGGTAAGGAAAATATTCTTTCGCTTGTAAAAGAATTATTAGCGCAAAAAGAAATTTGTATTGATACAGAAACAACGGGCATTAATGCTAATAATGTTGAGCTAGTGGGGTTAAGTTTTTCTTATAAAGAACACGAAGGGTTTTATATTCCTATTGAAAACGAGTTAGATGCTAAAAAAATATTGGCTCTTTTTGAGCCCCTATTTAAAAACAAAGACATTGTTTGGATTGGACAAAACTTGAAATATGATTTCTTAGTGTTGAAGTGGTATGGGGTGGAGTTATTAGGTAAAACCTTTGATACTATGCTGGCACATTATGTTATTGAGCCAGAAGGCAGGCGCAGTATGGATTTACTAAGTGCACAGTTTTTAGGTTACGAGCCTATTTCTATTACGACTTTAATAGGTAAGAAAGGAAAAAACCAGGGTACCATGCGTGATGCCCCCTTGGACCAAGTAACAGAATACGCAGCAGAAGACGCCGATATTACTTTTCAATTAAAAAATTGTTTTACGCCCTTGATTAAAAAGCGCGGGGTAGAAAAAGTATTTAATGAAGTGGAGAACCCGCTGGTGCCTGTACTTGTAGACATGGAATACGAAGGTGTAAAAGTAGATATTGATTTTTTAAATGAATACAGCAAAGTTTTAGAGGTGGATGCTAAGATTAGCGAAGAGCGTGTATATGAACAAGCAGGGGTTCGTTTTAATTTAGCCTCTCCTAAACAATTAGGTGAAGTCTTATTTGATATTTTAAAATTAGATGCAAAGGCGAAGAAAACAAAGACGGGTCAATACGCAACAGGAGAAGATGTTTTACAAAAAATGGCAGCCAAGCATAAAATAGTAGATGATATTTTAAATTTTAGAGAGTTAACAAAATTAAAATCTACCTATGTCGATTCATTTCCTGAATTAATTAATCCTAAAACAGGTCGCGTGCATACTAGCTATGCGCAGGCGGTAGCCGTTACTGGAAGACTTAGTAGTACGAATCCTAATTTACAAAACATCCCCATAAGAACAGAACGTGGTAGAGAAATTAGAAAGGCCTTTATTCCTAGAGAGCCCGGTCGAGTGCTCGTAAGCGCCGATTATTCTCAAATTGAACTTCGTATAGTAGCGGCTATTAGTGGTGACCCCAATATGTGTGAGGCCTTTAAACTAGGTAAGGATATTCATACGGCCACCGCTGCTAAAGTATACGGCATTAACGAAGCCGATGTTACCAAAGAAATGCGCTACAAAGCCAAGAGTGTAAACTTTGGAATTATTTATGGACAGGGGGCTTTTGGTTTAGCAGAAAATTTAGCCATTTCTAGAACAGAGGCAAAAGAAATTATAGACAATTATAAAAAAGAGTTTCCAGGTATTCAATTATACATGGATAAGCAAATTAACAATGCCAAAGAATTGGGTTTTGTGGAGACGCTCATGGGAAGAAGACGTTGGTTAAGAGATATTAATAGTAGCAATTTTACGGTCCGTGGTTTTGCAGAAAGAAATGCCATCAACTCTCCTATTCAAGGTTCAGCTGCAGATATGATTAAACTAGCCATGATTAAAATTCATGGTGAAATGAAAAAAACAATTTGGGAATCGAAAATGATTTTACAAGTACATGATGAATTGGTCTTTGATGCAGTAGAAAAAGAACTACCGGCATTGAAAGAATTAATTTTAAAATGTATGAAAGAAGCCATGGTGCTTCCGAATGGTGTGCCCGTTGAGGCCGAGGTGGGTGTTGGAAAAAATTGGCTAGAGGCGCATTAAATATGAACAACTGTAGTGTTGTCTAATTATTTACTTCCTTCTTTTTATAGACTGGCACAGTGCTGCAGGGCTCTCCATACATGATGCTTTTCACTACTGGTCTAAGTTTCTGCGTAATGGCAATATAGGCCGACTCTCCAACAGGGGTATCTCCGCAACCTTTTATTACCACGCGTTGGTCTATGTAGTCGTTGGTATTAAGGGTATTGATATTTTCAAGTAGTAGTTGTTCTCTTACTTTATTTTCATCTCCAAAATAAACCGCTTTTGCAAAGGGATTAAGGGCAGAGACAATTAACATATTCGCCCACATAGGAATAATAGCATCTGCAGAACAAATAATGCCCACTAACTTGTCTTGGTAAATGGCCCAATCAATACTGAGAAGCGCTGCACGAAATTCTTTTTCTTTTAATATAAGCTCCATAAATAAATAGGGCTTAATATCAAACACAATTATTTCGTTACTTGGAAGTAAACTCGCAAGATCAATGGATAGTATTCCACTTTCCGCCACCTTATTGTTAAACAATTCGGCCATAGAAATTATTTAGTACTAGTAAAGCTTAGACCTGTTGTCTTCAATCTTGGCCACTTTTTTAAAGGAGCTCGCCGATCTAAACATTAAACTTCTTGTTCTTTCTAATAATTCATCTTTAAAGAAATTGGGGTCTTGCCCTGCTTGTTTGGCAGCAATACCATTTACGCTTACAGCATACACGCCTGTATTAGCAGCAATGGGTTCACTTACTTTATTAATTAAGGCTTTATTAAAAGCAGCACCCACTAATTTTGGTTCGTTGCCTAGTCCTGTAATCATGGCGAAGCTAAATCCTATACTGTCCGCTCTTTGAATAATTGCTTTAGCATCGGATGCAATTGATTCAAGGGTTTTGCCCTTTATTGTTGCTATAATTTTTTCTGCCTTCTTCTTGTCTCTAATAATTCCTTCCACCTGTGGTCTTGCAGCAGTAACACTTGCTAGTCCCGCTTTTTCTTCTGAATTAATTACAGCAACCACATAATTATCACCTTGTTCAAACGACTCTGAAACATCGTTCACCTCTTTTTCATATACCCATCTTACAATATTTCTAGCAGTACCAATACCTTGTATATCAAAATCATTCGCTTTAATACCAACAGCGGGAATGGCTTGTTTGCCTAACTTAACCGCATTAGCATTAAAAGATTTACCATCCTTGCTGCTAGATGCAAATTGTGCCGCTGCAGTTGAAGCAGCATTAATTGTTTCATTACTTGGCATGACCATCTTAGATAAATAAGCAATTTTATAGGCAGGTCCTTTTGCTGTTTGTTTTAATACTTCCATATAGTGGTATCCGAAATCTGTTTTAATAACAGCCTTGGTACCTACTGGATTATCAAAAGAAAAATCGTTAAAGCTTGGAACCATCTTAGCTTGTGGGAACATCTCATATTTACCGCCGGTTGTTTTACTTCCTGCGTCGTCAGAATATTTAGCAACCATTTCTTCAAAAGAAGCACCGCCCTTAATGGCAAGGCTAATACTATCTGCTAATTTCTTAGCGCTAGAATCTGCTCTAACCTGTTGTCCATTTTGTGGATTAACGGTTGCAATTAAAATATGTCTAACACTTGCGCTATCGGGCCATTGTTTAACACCCAATACTTTGGCAATGGTAAAGTTTCTTCCATCAACATAGGGGCCATACACGCCGCCCACGCCTACATTTAGTACAGAATCTTTTTGAGGAATCTGTAAAGACTTTTTACTAATATAGCTATCATAATAAGGAATCTCTGTTCCTACTTTATTTAAATATTTGGCGGTCTCTGTACTATTTTTAAAATCTTGTTTAAAAATTTCAATGTCGTTTCTTGCCGTAATAGAGTCGGCGGTTGAAGGAGCGGCGCTAAATCCCACAAAAGAAATAGAACGGCTAGCCTCTTCTACTTGGTAAGCTGCGGCGTTTTCTTTTAAATAAGAAGCCACCTCATCATCGCTAACTTTAATGGTGCTATCTAAAATGGTCGTGTAAGGAATACCCACAAAAGAAATGCTTGAAATAGCATTCGCTTCTGCATATTGTTTTTCGCTTAACCATTTTGGAACCTGAACCCCTTTTACAACCATCACCTGGTATTTATTTCTAATTCTGTTTTCAATAGAAGGCTCTATATAAATTTTTTCTATTTGTTTAATTTGCTCTGCGTTTTTGCTCTTCTTAATTTGCGCCACTGCTTGTTTAGCATCATTCACCTTAAACTCTCCAGTTGTTTTATCAGTAAACTCTTGTTTAAAAGGAGATTCATTTCCAAACAATACATCAGATAATTCTTTTGTACCCACGGAAAGGCCTAATTTATTTTCTTCATCTTTTAACAAAAGGCGATCTACTTCTTGATTCCATAAATAGCCAATCAGTTGTTCTCTTTTAACCCCCTGGGCTGCATAATTTTGCAACTGAATTTCAAGCTTTTCTTCAAATTCTATTTTATTAATAATTTGACCATTTACTTTACCGAGCGTAGCCGTGTCACTAGCTCCTCTTTTTCTACCAATTCCATCTTGTAAGATGAAGGCAATAAGGGCAATTGCAATAATTGTGAAGATGATCCAAGCACCTCTTTCTCTAATGTTCTGAATAATTGACATATATATATTATTATAGGAGGGCAAAAATAATGTTTTCTATCAAGTAAAACGGGGTATACGCTTAGTTTTTGGGCATAATTAGACATAAAGGGTCTTTAAAAACTAACATAGGGGCCGTGGATAATTAAATATTTCGGGGATATCTATGGTTTTGGGCTGAAATAACCTGCATAAATAAGGAACAACCTTATACCTGTCTTATACTAAACAAGCTTTTGGTGAAAAATTTTTTGGTTTATACCCGTTAATTAACAGTGCGTAATCTGTTAGTTAACTAAAAAATAGAATAAGAAATGAATTAAATTAAAATTAGAGGCCTTATAAAACCCTTGCTACTATTCATTCTTGTTTTAATTTATAATTATTATATATTTTATTAATTATAAGTGTATAACTAAGATATTAAGATATACACAGGCGTAATAGTATTAGTTTATTTATATAAATGTATTAATACTTAATACTACAATAG
>JBAXWU010000042.1:0-13108 GCA_037128235.1 Chitinophagia bacterium
TAAATTCATCTACCACCTTTCCACTAGATGCAATTTGTTTGAAATATAAAGTTTCCCCTTTGGATTCAATATAGGTTAAAGAGTGGTCCGTAGAGAAGAATTTATTTGTAAATTTTTGCCAAGAATCTGGATCATTTTCTTGTTCTGGGTTATACAAGTCCTGACCACCCGCACCAGTCACTAAGTATATGACACCATTGGCTTGAGTCATGTTTACTCCATCATATTTTTTATCTAAAATCCATTTACCATTGACTACTCTTCCTCTTAATGTTTTATTGTCTTTCCCTCCCACCATTTGTGTACCTTTTCTATCTGGAGTAAATTTTAAAGGGAAGGATCTTTGGTAATTATGTACATGCCCATTAAATACTACATCTACTTTTCCAGCTTCAAATAAGGGAGCTAATAATCTCATTTGTTGTTGTTCAAAATGCTCTCTTGATGAATTGAATCCAGGATGGTGAAATAAAACAAAATGCCATTTTACATCTGAAGAGTTCAATAAATCATTTTTAACCCAATTTAATAAAGTAGAATCGGTCCAGTCAACATAAGTATCTGCATCAATAACGGTCCAATGGGCGTTTGCATAATTATAAGAAAAATTAGACATGCTTGGGTAGGCCTTTCCTGCAGCTGTATAAAAAGCATTTTTATTCTCCTGCGAACCTTTTAATAAAGGCACCATACTAGAACCTTCTTTTAATGTTAGGCCATTTAAAGGTTGTTCCCAAAAATAGTAATAGCTTAAAGCACTTGGAGTTTTATCCATATCTCTGTCTTCAGCATCATGATTACCCACAGAGGCAATAAATGGAATTTTACGCATTAAGGGTGCACCCAAAGAGTCTGCCTGGTCGGCATTATAAATGGGCCAAAATTTTTCTGTGTAATCGTTTATTAAACCACTATTGTAAACAATATCTCCAGGTACTGCAACATAGTCTGGATCGAGCTTATACATGATAGAGGCTAATTTTTTTTGATCCTTAGTTAAAGCGCCAATATCTCCTATGGCCACAAATTTATAATCTTGATTATTTGATTTAGGAGCATGCCCATTAGCTTCAAAAACAAGTTTATTATTATTTAAAACTCGATAAGTAAAATCCTTTCCAGCTACTAAACCCTTCACTGTAAAATGGTATACTACAAAGGGAGCTACATTTTTTACATTTACAAGGTTAAAATTATTTGACTTAGTACTTTCCCAATTATTAGTTGTTTTAACTTCTACACGCCATTCATTAATAGTGTCTGTTGTATGCCAAAGTAAAGATAGCTCAGTGGGCTTACCTTCATAGCCCACTTGTAAATAAGGCTTTACTAAAAAAGGGGCTTGTGCATTTAAGTGAGTAATTACACAAAAAAAAAGCATAATTAAAATAGAAAGTTTTTTCATAAATAAATTTTACTGAATATTATTCAATGATAAGATAATAGATTTTAAATCATATACATTATCAAAAATGTAACTAGGACTAGCTGTTGATAATTCTGCCTTAGTATGCGCACCGGTAGTAACCCCAATATTATACAAACAACCCGCATTACGGCCTTCTTCAATATCAATGGTAGAATCACCTACTTTTATGACAGAGGCTGCATCTAATATGTTTAACTTCTCCATGGCTAGTAATATCATGTCAGGGTTTGGTCTATTCTTAGTCACATCAGAGGCGGTGACTAGTAAATCATAATGTAGTCCAAGCTCCCAATTTAATTTTTGAATTAATAAACTAGCTGTTGCATGGTTATAGCCTGTGTTTAATACTACCTTAATACCCATTTCTCTTAATTCCTTGAATAAACGTTCCGTGTTTTTTGTGGGTACCACAATTAAATTTTCATAGGCCCTATCGAGTAGCCCTAAAAAGTCTTTGAATATTTCTTGAATAGTTTCTTCGTTTAATATAATATGAGTTGCTGCTAATGTTTCTCTAATGGCTTGTAATTTTTCCTTACCCGCACCCCATTTTAATACATCTTCAAATGTTACACTAGGACATTTTTTTTCAATTGCCTTATGCAAAGTATGATACACTACATTGCCTTCATCTACTGAAGTGCCTGCCATATCAAATACAACCATTGAAATTTTCATAAGATTTTTTTTAGGGATGATGCAAGATTATTTTATGGATGATTCAATAGCTATCACGAATGATTCTATTGAAGGGCACACTAAATCTGGGTCTTTGGCTAAATCATCCCATCTTCTTAAATTTACCGCCTCTTTATAAAATTCATTTTTCTCAAATAACAAAACTTCCTCTTCATTCATAACACCCCCTTGAAACTCTAAACTAATTTTAGAAGGTGTAGACAATGTTTCTAAATAACCAGGTTCGGTTGCACATAAATATCTTTTAGCCGCCACATGTAATTTAACAGGCTCCACTGCTGCTAAAGTAAAATGTTTAGTTAAATACTTTTCCCCTAATAATTCGTGCATGTCATCAATGCCCTTATCACTGGCGTCATCTGGTAAGTCATGAAGTAAATGCCCAATATCATGTAATAAAGAAGCCGTAATTAATTCATTACTAGCATTATGCTTTCTTGCTAATTCGGCACATTGCAAAGCATGTTCTAATTGAGTGACAGCTTCGCCGCCATACATAGAGCCACCATTGGTTTCAAATAAATGTAAAATTTCTTGTGTAATAGGATGTTTCATAAGATTATTATTAAAATTATTGTCCAGATTATTGTCCAGATTATTTTTAAATATTATTAATCATTTCTTCTGCAAAACCAAAGGACATGGTCATTCCATGACCACCAATACCATTTAAGATATAAACCCCAGGCTCTGGATTTAAAAATAAATCGGTAGCCCCATTGGTCATAATGGGATATACCCCATTCCAAGATTGTATCATTTCCCATTGATCAATATGAATAAGCTTTTTTAAATAGTCTAAAATCATATTGTTTATTTCAATCTTATCAAAAGGATCAAAATCTAAAGCATATTCATGAGAATCTCCCACTGTCATCTCTCCTTCATTATTTTGAGATACCATTACATGTATTCCGTATTTTAAATATTCGGGAATTTCTTCTTCAATTTTCATTCTTAATTTTGTAAGTGAAGAAGAAGCTGTAAAGCTTTTATAATGTAGTAAAGAAAGACCACCACAAATAGAGGCCCCAATTCTGTAATTAGGGTCTTTGTGTTTAAAGCGCATCATTTGTAATTTGGTCTTTATGATGGGCTGTTGTTTAAATTGAGATGGGTATAAGGTTTCAAAATCGGCGCCTGAACAAACACAAATCATATCTGCACTATATTTTATTTTGCCTGCAAATGCTGCATTAGAGGTGACACTGGTAATAACAGTGCCCCAAATAAATTGTACATTATATTTTTCGTTCAAATAGGCAGGTAATTTTCTAATGCCTTCTCTTGGATCAATAATGGCTTCGTCTTCGCTTCTTAATGCTCCCATTAAACCCTCTCCATTGATACCATTGTAATCGTCTAAAACTGTTTGTTTTGAAATAACTGAAACGGGTCTATTTTTGGATTTAAAAAAACTACCAATTTCCTCTACCACATTCATTTCTTCTTTGCAATAGGCTAAATGTAAACTTCCACAAGCGTTGTAGGGTATATTAGAAGCCTCCAAATAATCCATCCAAATTTCCTTGGTTCGAACAGCCCTATTGTACAATTTCCCATCTGGCTGACCTACGGGCCATAACATACCGAAATTTCTTACACTGGCACCTAATGAAAATTGACTTCTTTCAATAACAGTGACTTGATACCCTTTTTGCGCTAAGGCTCTAGCAGTGGCTAATCCTAAAATACCGGCACCTACGACGATGGCTGATTGGTTACTCATACAACTTGTAAATTATCTTGTTTTTTGAAATATATATAATTAGCAATAGATAATACAATTATAATAATTGAAGTGATCATTGCACTAAATGTAAAAAAAGAAACCCAACTATACTGAATACTATTAAAGTTCTTAAACAATAAAACGAGCGTACTTCCCAAATAACCCGCTGCATCTGCTACATACATTAAAAATCCAATATTACTTTTTATTTTAAAATAGGCAATCCATCTTTCAAAAAATAAAGCATGAAAAGCTATGTAAGGTAAATACATGGAGAAACCGACAATGATCATCCAATAGGTAGGACTCATCAATTGATTATAAAATAACAAAGTAGATAAAAGAAGTAGTATTCCGCCAATAAATACAAGTAAAAAATTTATAAAAAATGCATGCTTATTATTTTTTATAAAAATCATTGAGCCAATAATAATGATAACTAGTAAAGCAATAGGTAGTTCAGAAAATACAAGCATAGTAGGAATATTTTTCATGCCAATACTATTCCAAAATTCAACAGCAAAATTATCTCTTAAGTCTCTAAATACAGTCAAACAAACATAAATTGAAACTGAAATTAGTATTCCGGGTGCAAATCGTCTAAAAAAAACCTTTCTTTCATTTGAATTCATAGGTAATCTCTGCGTTCTTGCATGAATGTCATCTTCATTAGGTTGTTGAAGAGAATGCAATAAATAAACGCCTAAAAATAAAACAGGTAAAAAAATTAATCCAGTTAGAAAAGGCATCCACATTTCAGAAACATGCATGGTCAATAATAAATAACTGCCTACCCCTTTTACGATGCCTGAAGAAATAATAAAACTTGAGGCCATAGCAACGCCTAATAGTTCCGTATGTCTTCTACCTTCAATATAACTAAAGACCACGCCCCAAATCATACCCAAGGGCAAGCCATTTAAAAAAATAAAGGGTAGGTTATAAGGCGCAGGAACAATGGCAAAAAATAGTAATGAAATCCAAGAAGCTGCCATAAGTAATATGAGCGTGATGGTTCTTTTACTTACAGTTAATTCTGATATTATTTTAATACCAAAATATTTTGAAATGGTATACCCAATTAATTGAGCAATAATTAATAAAATTTTATAGTCTACCCCCCATAAGCTTATATTGCTGTATTGCGCTGCCGTAAAGGGCTTTCTAAACGCATACATACTTAAATAGGTAATAAAAACAGCGCAAGAAGCCTTTATAATAAAAGATAATTCGGTATTTTTTTTGATCAATTGCATTTAGGTTAAATCTATTGATACACGAAAAGGGTTATTACTAACAGCATACTCAAAAGCCGCATCTACTTGCTCTAATACGAAGCCTTTTTTTATAAGTTTTTCAAATTCGAAATGCATATGATTCATTTCCATAAAGCTAACCGCATTCAAAAAATCGGTATTGTTATAATTGTGTAGCCCTTTTATGTTTATTAAATTTCTTATTAAATATTCTGCATTAATAGCAACAGGAGGTTGTGCAAAAACAGCACCTACCCAAATGGTAGTGCCCCCAATATTTAGTATTTTAATTGAATTTTCCATAGCAGTAAGTGCACCGCTAAATTCTAGTACAATATCTACTTTTTCATTTAAAATTTCAGAAGGTAATAATGGCTTTGTGGCGCCAAAATTTTTTGAAATTTCAAGCCTTTCTACATTTTCGTCCACTGAAATAACCTCAGAGGCTCCCATTGTTTTCGCCATTGCACATGCAATGATACCTAACATACCGGCTCCATAAACCACCACCGATTTATTTTTTAATTCCCCTGCTAACCTAATAGCCCCTGCCACTGTAGCTACACTACAATTTATAAGTGAAGCAATTTCATTAGGTAGGGCAATGTCTAATATGGCCACTGGGGTATTTTTTCTCAAAATTGTATACTCACTAAGCCCTCCATGAAAATGGCTATGTTCTGTTATTTTTTCATGCCCATACTTAAATAAATCTTTCGCTTTTTGAGGAATGCCTATTTTTGAAAGTACATCATTAGGAGAACTAGCATAAATAGCCCAAGTAAGTCTGTCCCCTATTTTTAATGCCCTAGCTCTTGAATCATGTGAAGGAGCGTTGGGTCCTAATTTTTCAATAGTCCCCACTATTTCATGACCTAATATTGTAGGCGATTTTTCAATTCTGTTTCCAAGATAAGTATGTATATCACTACGACAAAGACTTGTACATAAATTTTTAACCAGTATTTCACCATCTTGTAAAGCGGGTAATGTTGCTGATTGAATTTTAAATTGTTGATTGGCTTCAACAAAACTTGCAAATTTTGACACGGATAAATATTAGAACACTAAAATTAAACCTACTTGTTTTATATATGCGAAAAGCTTAAATAATTATCTATTTGTTAATAATGATAATGAGAGTAATACTAAAAAAAATTATGATAGTTTGATGGTAGAATAAAATACAATAAGCCCTTCCTTTTTATAAATAAGAAAGAGCCTCAATTACTTGAGACTCTTTCCCGATTGCTTGCTTAAAAATCATATAAACCCCCGTTTATATACTCTCTTTATTCAAGGATCTAGCTCTTATTGTATAATCCATAATTTTGCGTTGATATCATCTTTTCCACCAAATTGAGACGCAACAGCAGCTGCATTATTAGCCTTATTAGTAGAAATCTCTGAAGATGGGTATTGAAAACGTAGTGGAATAACACCACTGTTTCCTGTACCTGCACCCGCACTAAATGTTGGTACACCTGTTCTTCTCCATTGGTAATAACCTTCATAACCTGAATTACGCGCTAAGCTTAAATAACGTTGTGTTAAGACTTGGTTTAATCCTGTAGCGTTATCACCTGCATATTTAACAGCTGTTTGGTTGAAATAATCGGCAAAGCTAAAGTTAACTGTATAGTTTACATAGTCGCCAGGCGCTGTTCCTTTTAAGAAAGAAACGGTATTAGCTCCATCAACTACTCCGTAAAAACTAAACATTGCTTTAACCCCTTTTTGGTAATAGCTATCTGCTGAACCTGTTAACCAACCGCGATTAATAGCTTCTGCAATATTCAAACACATTTCAGGATATCCTACAATAAATGTATTCTCTCCTTTATAACCATCATAATATCTTTTTCTTCCAATAGGCGAAATTTTAAAAGCAACAATGTTACCTCCTAATTTACTCATGTCATCTCCATTCGCTCCACCCACAAAAGATTTATAAGAAGTATCTGAGAAACCTAAACCACGAGCAGGATCAGCTACTTTCATGGCTCTTAAATCTTTTAAATCGCTTAATGTATTTAACCAAGTAGAAGCAACGCATAAACGTAAAGCGTCAAAACCATAGTTGTCTTTATTGTTTGGATATTGGTTATAAGCGTCGTTGTAAACATACTCCCAGTTATCACTCATATCTGTCATGATAGGGTATTTAGTAGGATTACTAATTACATCTGCAAATTTTTGTTTGATATTTAAATCTGCATCTGTTGATTTTTTACTTAAGTTAATCAACATACGTAATTTGAAAGTATTCACTACTTTTTGCCATTTTTTCAAAGTTGCTAAACCATCACTTCCGCCAGAAATTTTCTCTTGGAAATAAAAGTCTCCTAAAATGGAAGTATTAGCAGCAGCAATTAACTGTGTTAATTGGGTATTAGATTCTTCTAATAACTGCAGACAGTTAATAAATATTTGCTTTTGAGAATCGTACTTTGGTGTAGGATTTGCCAAGCCTTTCATGGCTTCTGTCATTGGTAAATCACCCACTTTCATTGTCATGTTATAGAAAATGTAAGCCTTGAAAAACTTTGCCAAAGCACCATAAGGATTAACGTCAGTAGCATTAGCAGAAGCTTTTGAAGCTTCTTTTTCCATGGCTAATACGTTTTGTAAATTATTATATTCCAAGCCAGCACTACCTGACCAATATTCATTGGTACCATAGTAAGTATAAGTTGACAATGTATACTGACCAAACTTATCTTCATCCCCTGCTGGAAATACCATTAGGTTATTTTCAATTTGTCTTAATAAAAGATAAGCAGGTACCGAAGTAGGTTGGTTCGGATTCTCTGTATATTTTTCGAAAGTTTTTGTACAACTACTTACTGTGAAAGTAATCACTAAAATAAGTAGTCCCATGATTCTATTTGTTTTCATAATCTTTTGTTTGATGTTTAATTAAATTGTTTGCGTTTTAGAAAACAATGTTTAAATTAATTCCATAACTACGTGTAGTAGGTGTTTGTAAGTTGTATTCTCTACTATTTCCACTATTATAATTTCGTCCAGAATATTGATCAACATCTATATCCTTGAAACGGTCAGGGAAGAAGTATAATAAGTTACGGCCTACCAGTGAAACATCTACTTTAGAAATAAATGAATTCTTTTTGATAAACTTTTGTGGTAAAGAATAAGTTAATACCACTTCACGCAATTTGCCATAAGTTTTAGAAACAGATGTATGTTCAAAGTCGTTGAAGAAACTACTTACATAGTCTTGAATATATTGTGCAACTCCTGTATTTTTTGTGAATTGTAAATCACCAAGATTGGTAATAACACCCGTTACTGGATCGTAAGTGATTTTTTTACCATTAGAAATTTGAACACCTTCTCCTACATAAGTTCCTTTGAAACCAGGGTCGTTATAATGTACTGCCTCATAAGCTCTTGCCGCACCCACAGCACCTTCAACTGTTGAAATATTAGATCCACCTTCAATTCCTTTTCTCATTACGCGGTCTTGAACCATACCACCTACTTTTCCATCAAATTGGAAAGAGAAACTGAAAGCTTTGTAATTAAACTTATTGTAAATAGACCAGCTCCAATCAGCGTCTGCATTACCTACATATTGTGCCTTTGGTAAATACACTGGATAACCAGCACTGTTATTGATAACTTGTCCATCAGCTGTTTTTGCAGTCACACCTGCATATAATTTGTCTACACGGTCACCTTGGTGAAACTGATAGTTTTCAAAGTTAGAAGGTAAATCCTTATAAGTTTCTGTGAAAGTTGATAAGTTCACCATTACATCCCAATTCAAACCATTTTCAGTTCTAATAGGAGAACCTGTTAAAGAAAACTCAGCTCCTTTAATTTGTGTCTTAACGGCATTGGTTGTAAAACCAGTAATTCCAGTAGTTTGAGAAATTGGGAAATTTCTAATACCAGGTCCGTTGATGTTATTAAAATAAGTTGCTGCTAAGCCAATTCTATTTTTTAAGAACTTAATATCAAATCCAAATTCAGTACTTGTTAATTGAGAAGATTTAATATTAGAATCAATGGCATTTAAAGGAGCACTTGCACCAGTATTTCCATTATAAACTGTTCCAATTGAATAAGCAGGACTTGACAAAGAATAACTTGGTCCACCATAAGCACTTACATATGGATTACCATAACCTACTGGATAACCAGCTGGTCCGATATAAGGTGAAGTGTTAGGAGACTTTGCAGATGCATAACTAGCTCTTAGTTTTAAGAAGCTAACCACTTCAGGTAATTTTACATAATCTGAAATAACAGATGCTGCAGATACTGAAGGGTAGAAGAAAGTATTATTGTCGATTAATAAAGTAGAACTCTTATCTACTCTTCCTGTTGTGGTAATATTTAAGTATTTACCAAACTCCACACCTGCAGTATAATAACTACTCAAAACCAACATATCTGAATGATAGTTATAAGCTCTTGCTGCGTTTAATGAGTTAGAGAAAGAGTATAAACCTGGTACATTTAAATAGTCAGTAGTTGTAAAAGTAGAACGGTAATTGAAATTACGTGCGTTCACCCCTGCTACCGCATCAAAAGCAATACCATTGTCTAATCTGTGATTGTATTTTACTAAAGCCTCTACGTTGTTATCGAATAAAGAACGGCTATCTTCTCTGTAATCACCGCGGTTTAATTCACGACCATAAGGGTGAGCAGAGTATGGCATTTTCTCAGTTCTTAATACATCGTTACTGCTAATATTTGTTCTTAAAATTGCTTCTACATCGGTAGTAGGTTTATAAGTTAAAGCAATATTACCTGTGATATCATTTTTATAATGACCACGTAACCACTCATAACTCATAAAATAAGGGTTGTGGTAACGTTGGTATTCAGCAAATTTAGACTGAACACCTTCCTTACCTGCCTGCCAATAATCTTTCATGTCATCAATATTCCAATCTGCACCCGTCCATACAGTTACTGAATAAATAACGCTATTAGGGCCATAAGAAACGTCTGGAATATTTGGAGAAAATTGACGATTGTAGTTTAAGTTACCGTCAATTTTAAACTTGCTACTTAAATTATAACTAGCATTAATATTAAAATTAATGGTATTTAATTTTGTATTTGGAATGATACCTTGTTGTGTTGTATTGCTTAAAGACATACGAACACTTGAACGATCTGTGGCTGCAGAAAAACTTAAGTTATTTGTACTTAATACACCTGCTTGAATAAAACGCTTAAGGTTATCTACTCCCACTGGTAAATAAGGAGTTGCTTTTCTTATCCCTGTTTTTGAATCAATAGGGCTATTCCATTGAGGAATTAATTGGCCATTTAAAGCTGGGCCCCAAACATCATAGTCACCATCGTTGATTCCACCCCCTTTACCATCACCAAATGCATATTGAGAATAATCTCCACCACCATATAAAGCTTGTGTTTTAGGTAATGCGATAAAACCTTTGTCTACTTGTGTAGATGAGTTAAATTCAATTGTATACCCTTTATCGTTTTTCTTAGCTCTTTTAGTCGTAATTAAAATGGCACCGTTTTGTGCACGGCTACCATAAATAGCAGTGGCGGCTAATCCTTTTAAAACTGTATAAGAATCGATATCATCAGGACTTATGTTCCAAGTATCAGAGGTTACTGGAATACCATCCACTACATATAAAGAGATATTATAACCACGTAATGAAACGTTAGGCGCTGCAAGCATTTCACGGTTGATAGCTACATCTAAACCAGCTACCTTACCTACTAAACCATTGATAGGGTTTGGCTCTCTTGCTTTCACTAAATCGGCTCCTTTTACTTCTTGTATAGAATATCCTAATTTTTTGGTTTCTTTTTTAACACCTAAGGCAGTTACTACTACTTCAGTTAAAGCTTGGTCTTGCTTTTGTAAACTAATTACTAAATTAGTAGTAGCACCAGTAATGGCAACACTCTTAGAAGTAAAACCAATATAAGAAATTGTAATATTACCCACTTTGTTAGCAGTTAAAGAAAATGAACCGTCTTTATCTGTTTTTGTAGCAATATTGCTGCCGTTTACTACAACTGTAGCAGACTCTAAAGCCTGTTTTGTTTCAGCATCAATTACTTTTCCTTTAATTTGAATGCTTTGCGCTAATGAGGCAATGCTCAAGCCCAATAACATTAGTGGTGTCAATAACCACTTTAAACTTACTTGTTTTGATATCATATTTAAAATTTTGAAGCACAAATCTATTCTCAAAAATTTAACATATTCGATTTCCTATATTAACTTAAGATGATGAAATAATTACCCAAATATTTTTATGCATTTTTCTTAACAATAAGATAATTTAGCGCAAACTGTTTTTCTTGTTTAATTATTAATAGGTTTGCGGTATAATAACTATTAATAATCATTACCACTAATAATCACTATCAATAACTATATATGAAAAAAAATGTATTCTTTATTTTTACCTTATTGCTATTTTTTATACTAGAAGGAAATACACAAACAGTAAATTATTTATCTGTTCCTGGATATAATGAGTTATCAAAAATTGATACCAGTTCCTATTCTATACTGCCCAGTGGTCGTTTTGTAAAACCTGCAGGTCAGTCTATTCGTATTACCCATGACCCCTTTGGACTAGCTATCTCTCCAGATCAGAAAGTGGCCATTACTATGCACGAAAACGCCATTACTATTATTGATTTAGCCACCTTGCAACAAAAAAGAATACCTGAGTATAATAAGAACGCTTTTAACCCATTAAAAAAAGGTTCATTTTTAGGGGTAGCCTTTAATGCTACTAAAAATATTGTATACTTAAGTGGAGGAGATGAAGGAACGGTTATTATATATGACTATATACAAAATAAAAAAATTGACTCAATATTATTAGATGGTATTTTTGGTGGCAAAAAATTTGAAGGCAGTTTCACCAGCGATTTAATTTACGAAGCTAAAAGAAACGAATTATTAATATTGGACAGAGGCAATTTTAGATTGGTTAGATATAGCTTAAACGAGAAAAAAATTATCGCTTCCATTGCTACCGGCAGACAGCCTTTTGGTTTAGCTATTTCTCCAGATCAAAAAACAGTACTGGTTGCTAATGTGGGTATGTACGCTTATCCTTTAGTAGAAGGAACTACCAAAGAAAATATACAATCTCAATACATTAATTGGCACCCTTATGGGAACGATACAAAAGAATCTATTGAGGGTACTGAAATTGAGGGAAAGAAAATTCCAGGTTTAGGTAGCCCCAATGCAGATGAGTCGATGAGTGTTTTTGTAATTGACTTAGCCACTAATAAAGTAAAAGCTAAATTAAAAACTGGAATGTTACTAGGAGAGCTTATTGAAGATGCAGAAGTGATTGGTGGGGCAAGTCCTAATTCCATTGTGGTAGGTAGTAAATTTGCCTATGTTACGAATGCCACCAATGACAATATCGCTGTCATTGATTATAAAAGAGGTAGAATTGCGAAGCATATTCCTATAAAAGTAGATCAAAGAATAGATAAATTAAGAGGTTTACTACCCTTTGGTATTGATTTAACTAAAGATGAAAAATATTTATTTGTAGCCTTATTAGGTTTCAATGCAGTGGCTAAAATTGAACTAGCAAGTGCAAAAACAATTGGTTTAATTCCTACTGGTTGGGGCACCACACGCGTTAAACTTTCTAACGACGATAAAACTATTTATGTAACTTCTTGCAGAGGTTTAGGTGCAGGCCCCAATGGTGGTAAAAATTTCAAAATACCTGTTCAAGGTAGTTATATTGGCGATATTCAATTAGGTAGTTTCCAAAAAATAGAAAACCCAAGTATAGAAACATTAAAGGCCTATACAAAGCAAACCATTGAAAATACTTTTGTCACAAAATCGCAAACCGATAGCCTACCCTTACCTGTACTACCTGGCAGTAAAGAAAGTCCTATAAAACATATTGTATTTATATCTAAAGAAAATAGAACTTTTGATGAGGTATATGGTCAAATGAAAAATGTAAGAGGAGA
>JBAXWU010000043.1:0-13049 GCA_037128235.1 Chitinophagia bacterium
GAGAAATTAGATGTTGATAAAGTAAGTGTTCAATTAAACAATTTACAAACCGAAAAAATTAAAGCTAACAATGGAGTAGCCATTGGTTTTATGGGATTAAAAATGTTAATGGGTATGCCTGTGAAAGATAGCCTTGAATTGACTGATGTAATTAATGAGCAAAGTTTAAGTACGGATGTATTAGTTGAAAACGATTTTCAATATGGCGTAAGAAAGGATTTTCAATATTTAAGTTCTTTAAGTAAACTAAGTGGCTATAATGTAAAGCGTTACCAGTTGAGTTTTTTACCTACAGTAAATTTATCGGGTGCTTATTCAAAAAATGCACAACGTTCTAATTTTGATTTTTTTGAAGGAGGTAATTGGTTTACGACTTCATTAGTAAGTTTAAATGTAAATATGCCTTTATTCACTGGTTTTGCTAGAGAGGCTAGAGTAAAAAGATCGAAGATTGAATTAAAGCAAATCGAAAATCAAATTGTTGCGTTGAAAAATAATATTGATAACGAAATCACACAAGCGAAATTAAATTATATGTCTTCAGTGGCTACCGTTTCATTTCAAAAAAAGAATATGCAATTAGCTGAAAATGTATATCAGCAAACTAAAAAGAAATTTGAAGCAGGTACTGGTTCTAATACAGAAATTTCTGCTGCACAAGCCGACTTAGTAAGTGCTCAAAATAATTTCATGAATGCTTTATACACTGCATTAATTTCAAAAGTAGACTTATTAAAAGCTACTGGAAAATTATAAAACCCTCATCAATCCATAAATATTAAAATAATAATAATGAAAAATATCTCTACAGTCTTAACAAGTACTTTAATTTTATTTGCCTTTGCCTGCGGTGGCGGTGGTAATAATTTAGAAACGCAGAAAGCTAATTTAGCTGCCTTAAAAAAAGAAGGCCTTAGTTTAAATGCAAAAATTGCAGCGCTTGAAACAGCCATTGCAAAAGCCGGTGGTGCTGAAACAGTGAAAGCTATACTAGTAGCCGTAACACCTCTTGCCAATCAGGATTTCATCCATTATATTGAGCTTCAAGGTAAGGTAGAATCTGAAAGCGTTTCTTTTGTAACACCTCGTGCAGGTGGTGGTCAAGTAAAGGGCTTATTTATAAAAAGAGGCGACTTAGTTAAAAAAGGTCAGTTAATACTACAATTGGACAATAGCTTAATTAAACAAAGTGCTGCTGCCGCTGCTCAAAATATTGAAACTATAAAATCACAGGCCGCATTAGCTAAAATGGTGTTTGAGAAACAAAAGAATTTATGGGATCAAAATATTGGCAGTGAAATGCAATTATTAACGGCTAAGACCAATGCGGAGGCATTGGCTAGTCAATTAAAAGCTGCCACAGAGCAATTAGGTATGGTGCGCGATCAACTAGCTTATACAAGTGTACAGAGCGATGTGGATGGTGTGGCAGAGGAAGTAAATGTGAAAGTGGGTGATTTGTTTATGGGTCCTGGTCAAATAAAGATTGTGAACACTACTCGTTTAAAGTTAACAACCATGATACCTGAGAATTATGCAGGTAAAGTAAAAGTAGGTACAGAAACAAGTTTAAGCTTTCCAGATATTCAAAAAATAGTTGCTGCTAAATTATCGGTAGTGGGTAATGTGATTGACCCACTCAGTAGAAGTTTTTATGTAGAAGCTAAATTACCCATTGATAAAAATTTCCGACCTAACCAATTGGTACAAGTAAAAATTAAGGACTACGAAAAAAAGAATGCGATTAGTGCTCCTATTAATTTATTGCAAAACGATGAAAAAGGAAAGTTTATTTATGTAGCTGTGATGGAGAATGGAAAATTGATTGCACGTAAAAAAGTAGTAACAGTAGGTCAGTACTATGGCAATAATATTGAAATTGTATCGGGCTTAGTAGCAGGTGATAATATAATTACAGAAGGGTATCAGACACTATTTGATGGCCAGAACATTACCACTTCAGATAAATAATTAAAAATAAAGCTTAATAGATCATTATGTCGACTATCAATAAAATAAAAGAAAAGTTCAAGGAGTTTAAACCTACTTCTTGGGCTATTACCAATAAGACCACTATTTATTTAGTGATGTTGTTCCTTAGCCTAGGAGGAATTTATCAATTCCTTACACTTCCTAAAGAGAATTTTCCTGAAGTAGTGATTCCTAATATATTCGTACAAACAGTATATGTAGGTAATTCCCCTAAGGATATTGAAAATTTAGTAACCCGCCCTCTTGAAAAACAAATTAAGAGTATTAGTGGTGTAAAAATTAGCAAATTCACCTCTACTTCTCAACAAGATTTTTCGGCCATTACCGTAGAATTTAGTACAGATGTAAAACCAGAAATTGCTTTACAGAAAGTAAAAGACGCGGTGGATAAAGCCAAGTCTGATTTGCCTACTGATTTAACACAGCAGCCTAGAGTTATTGAGTTAAACATTAGTGATATGCCCATTATGTATGTAAACATAAGTGGTAATTATAGCCCCGTTCAATTAAAAAAATATGCCGATGATTTAAAAGATAAATTAGAAAGCATTTCACAAGTGAATAGAATTGATTTAGTAGGTGCGCCGGAAAGAGAATTTCAAATTAATGTAGATAATTATAGAATGCAAAGCTCGGGCATCACATTTGATGATATTAGCGCTGCCATTCAAAGAGAAAACCTTGATTTATCGGGTGGTTTATTAGAAGTAGGTACAATGAACCGTAACCTACAATTAAAAGGTCAATTAAAAACGGCAAACGATATTGCTAATATTATTGTGCGCAATACAAGTGGGGCTCCTATTTATTTAAGAGATGTAGCTTCTATTAAAGATACGGTGAAGAAAAATGAAAGCTTTGCACGTTTAAATGGTAAAAATGTACTTACGCTAAATATTGTAAAGCGTAATGGTGAGAACTTAATTTTTACTACCGATGCGGTTAAGAAAATTGTAGAAGATGCCATTGCCAATGATTTACCAAAAGATGTGAATGTGGTTATTTCTGGCGACACAAGTATTAGAACGAAAAGTTCATTTACAGATTTAGTAAACTCCATTGTGATTGGTTTTATTTTAGTATTAGTGGTGTTAATGTTTTTTATGGGGGTGACCAATGCCTTCTTTGTGGCCTTATCGGTGCCCTTGAGTATGTTTGTGGCCTTTGTATTGTTACCAGCTGGTGACTTATTAGTGGGCTCGCATATTACTTTAAACTTTATGGTTTTATTTGCGCTGCTATTTGGACTGGGTATTATAGTTGATGATGCCATTGTGGTGATTGAAAACACACACCGTATTTTTGTACAAGGCAGAGGAAAATTAACAGCTACCACTTCCGCTAAAATGGCGGCAGGGGAAGTATTTGTACCTGTATTAGCTGGTACCATTACCACATTAGCGCCATTCTTCCCTTTATTATTCTGGCCGGGCATTATTGGTAAGTTTATGATTTACTTACCAGCCATGTTAATATTTACTTTAGCTGCTTCACTAGTGGTGGCCTTTATCATGAACCCTGTATTTGCAGTTGATTTCATGAACCATGAAGAAGTAAAATCTGAGGAGCCTAAGTCGGCCATGTTTAAGAAAAAAGGTTTCTGGATCCCTATTGCAATAGGTATTTTATTAGACTTTATGGGCTTTACTTTCTTAGGTAACTTATTAATCTTCTTTATGATATTGGTGGTGGCCAATAAATATTTTATTACGGATTTAATTGAAAAGTTTCAGACCAATACCCTTCCTAAATTAATGGAAGCCTATGAAAGAATATTACGTCGTGCCTTAAATGGTTGGAGACCCGTTAAATTATTAATAGGCACATTTGTTTTATTAATATTCTCCTTCGTGTTTTTTGGCATTAGCATTAGTACTGGCAGAGTGGGGATTGAATTTTTCCCTAAGGGAGACCCTAACCAAGTGTATGTTTATTTAAAATTACCAGTAGGTAGTAAGGTAAGCTATACCGATTCTATTACTAAAATTGTAGAACATAAAGTAGCCCAAGCTTTAGAAATGGATAATAATAAAAAGAATCCATTAGTGGAAAGTATAATTAGTAATGTGGCAGTAGGTGCAGGAGATCCTATGCGAGGTGATAGAAGTACAAGATCAGAACTAGGTCGTGTGCAAATTAACTTTGTGGAATATGAAAAACGCCATGGTAAATCAACAGAGCCTTATTTAGATGCTATACGTGCTCAGATGAAAGGTATACCTGGAGCAGAATTTACAGTGACGCAAGAATCAAGTGGGCCTCCCACCGAGCCTCCAGTGAATATTGAAGTTCAAGGAGATGATTTTGATAAATTAGTAAAAACAGCAGTAGGTTTAAAAAATTATTTAGACGCTGCACAAATTCCAGGTATTGATGGATTAAAGATGGATGTAGATTTAGTGAATCCAGAATTAACCTTAACTGTTGATAGAGACCGTGCTTTAATTGAAGGGGTAAGTAGTGCACAAGTAGGTATGCAAATTCGTACGGCCTTGTTTGGTAAAGAAGTTTCTAAAATTAAAGATGGTAAGGATGAGTATAAGATTCAATTAAGAAACGAGGAATTACAAAGAAATAATTTAGTAGATCTTTTAAACATGCGTTTATCTTTCAGAGATATGGCTGCAGGAGGAATGGTAAAAAATATTCCTATCAGTTCGCTAGTAAAAGTAGAACCTACGAATACCTTCGGTAGTATTAATAGAAAAAATCAAAAAAGATTAATTCAATTAAGATCGAATGTTAAATTAGATCAAGGATATAACCCAACTGCAGTAAACGCAGTCATTGCTCAATACATTGGTAATTTCAAAGGAATTTCTGAAGGGGTGACTGTTAAACAAACAGGTGAGAACGAACAACAATTAGAAACAGTCGCTTTTTTAGGAAAGGCACTTATCATTGCTTTAATGTTAATTCTGTTCACACTCGTATTACAGTTTAACTCTGTTTCTAAATCGGTGATTATTTTGACAGAAATTTTATTCAGTATTATAGGTGTGCTTTTAGGCTTCTCTATATTTGGAATGAAAGTTTCAGGAGTAATGACAGGCTTAGGTATTGTAGGGCTTGCAGGTATTGTGGTAAAAAATGGAATACTAGTAATTGAATTTGCCGATGAGTTAAGATCGAGAGGTTATAAAACAAGAGAGGCCGTTATTCAAGCAGGTAAAACAAGAATTATTCCTGTATTATTAACAGCCCTTGCTGCCATCTTAGGTTTCTTACCAATTGCTATTGGCTTCAATATCAATTTCGTGACTTTATTTAGTGAGTTAAACCCACATATTTTCTTTGGGGGTGATAACGTTGCTTTCTGGAAGCCATTAAGTTGGACTATTATTTATGGTTTAGCCTTTGCCTTTTTCATGACTTTATTTATTGTACCTGCTATGTATATTATTGCAGAGCGTTTACGCCGCCCCATGCGCCGACATTTTGGTGGTAAGTGGATTAGTATGCTAGGTATTCCTCCATTAACCTTTATTTTTATTCCTTTAATGTTTATTACTACATTTATACATAGAAGGAATCAGAAAAGAAGAATGGCCAATAATAATGCGGGTGGGGATAAAACTATTAATGGTTCTTGGTATTAAATATCTTGGTATTGATTAAAAAATAAAACAAGCAAAATGAAAAAGAATCTAGTAGCTAACTTAATGATGGTTGTCTTCTTATCTGTTTTTCATTTTGCTTGTTCTATAGCTACCAATAAGCCAGCTATATCTATAGCTAAGCAAAATATTGGAAGCTTTGAAGGCAAGCCAGTTACTGAGTATACTTTAACCAATGCAGCTGGTATGCAAGTGGGTATTATTAATTATGGAGGTATACTTACTGAAATAATTACCCAGGCCAAGGATGGTAGCTGGGGCGATGTACTTACTGGTTATGAAAAATTTGATGGTTATTTACAAAAAGGCAATCCTTATTTTGGTGCATTAGTAGGTAGATACGCCAATAGATTAGCAAAAGGCACCTATACAATTGAGGGCGTTCAGTTCAAAGCAGCCTTGAATAACAATGGACAGTCACTACATGGTGGCTTAAAAGGTTTTGATAAGGTTCTGTGGGAAGCAACTGCTTTACCTGGGGATAGTAGTATTCAATTAATATATATAAGTAAAGACTTAGAAGAAGGTTATCCAGGAAATTTAAAAGTAGAAGTAGTCTATACTTTAACGGCTAATAATGCTATTAAAATACAGTACACTGCGAGCACCGATAAAACCACGGTCATTAATTTAACCAATCATGCTTATTTTAATTTAAGTGCAGGCAAGTCACCTACTATATATGACCATATCTTAGAAATCAAAGCCAATAAATATACGCCCGTAGATAGTTTTTTAATTCCTACAGGTGCATTAGTGGATGTGAAGGGAACGCCCATGGATTTTACAAGTCCTAAAAAAGTGGGTCAAGACATTGATAAAGTAATCGGTGGGTATGATCATAATTGGGTTTTAAATAAAGCAGATGGTTTGCAAGAAATTGCTAATGTGTATGAACCTAATAGCGGACGTTATCTAACAGTAGCTACTACAGAACCAGGACTTCAATTTTATTCAGGTAATTTTTTAGATGGTACTTTAACGGGTACTAAAAAAGACATCGTCTATAATAAGCATTATGCACTTACATTAGAAACACAACACTTCCCTGATAGCCCCAACCAGCCTGGCTTTCCAAGCACTTTATTAAAACCAGGTGAAACCTATCACCAAACTACGGTCTATAGTTTTTCAACAAAATAAAAAGAGAATTTTTAAATAAATAAAAACCAGCTTTTGAAAAAGAGCTGGTTTTTTATACTTACCTATTTATAAAAATATTTTTACAATACTAAATGCGTCCCTTGTTCAATACTAGTAATATACACAGCTAATTCTTTATGCATTACTTGGGCATAGCTAGCAGTAAGCGCTTTTGTAATTTCTTCAACTGCAGAAGTTTTGATAATATTAATGGTGCAGCCACCAAAGCCTCCACCCATCATTCTAGCGCCTAATACATTTTCATTTTTAGATACTGTCTCTACTAAAAAGTCTAGTTCAGGGCAGCTTACTTCATATAATTTCGATAATCCTTCATGGGTGGCAAACATTTTTTTTCCAAAGGCCTTTAAGTCGCCTTTCTCTAAATCCTGCACAGCTAATTGCACTCGAGCAATTTCTTGAACTACATATTTACATCTTTGATAAACCTTCGATCCACTGACATTATTGGAAGTCAAACATGCTTCTACTTGTTCTAGGCTTATATCTCTGAATGTTTTTACAGTAGGATATTTTTCTTGAATTAATTTTAGTCCTTGCTCGCATTCTAAACGGCGGGTATTATATTCAGAGGAAGCTAGCGCATGTTTAATTTGCGTATCAAACAAAACAATACTATAGTCTTTTAATACTAGTGGATAATAGGTAAAAGCTAAACTATCACAGTCTAATAAAATGGCTTTATTTTTTTGACCATGTAAACTAGCAAACATATCCATTAAGCCACAATGCAGACCCGCAAATTTATGTTCTGCAGTTTGGGCCATTAAGGCCATTTGTATTTTAGTAAGTGAAATATTATACAATTCATTCATTGCAAACAAAACAGCGCATTCCAGAGCAGCAGAGCTTGAAAGGCCAGCACCTAGTGGAATATTGCCTTGAATACAAATATTGAAACCAGCAGCTAAGTCATTTTCATTAATAGATTTTAGCATTTTAGTTCTAGCTAAAGTATTTTTTGTATCAATAAAATTATTAGTAGCAGGCTGCATTCTATTTAAGACCTGATCCACTACCCCAATGATATAATTAACCCATTGTGTAGAATGAGGCGCTAAGTTATGAGTAGAAACTATGATGGTTTCTCCTAAATCAAGTGCTACCATATGTATGGCTCCATCGCTTCTTTTGCCTATGGCTACTTCAATAAACTTATCAATAGCAGCGGGCAGTACAAAACCATGGTTGTAATCGATATGTTCTCCTATTAAATTTATTCTTCCAGGAGACTTGACCACTAAAGCCGCCTCATAATTAAAATGATTTAAAAACTGACCGCGAATAGCTAACATAAAATAAAATAGTTTTATGTTAATTTACAATTTTTGTAAACAAGCAGCAGCGGCTTCTAGTGTAGATTCTTTTTTAGCAAAACAAAGTCGTATTACTTTATTGTCGGTAGCATCGTGATAAAAAGCAGACATGGGTATGACGGCTACTCCATATTCTTTTACTAATTTTTCTGCAAATGATTTATCCGACTCATTCGATATAGCAGCATAGCTATAAGATTCGAAATAAGAGCCAGAAGAAGGAATATATTGTAAGGGAGTGCTTGCTAATAATTTTCTTAGGTAGTCTCTTTTGGCTTGATAGAAATTACCTAAGCTTAGATAGGCGTCTTTATCTAACATATGTTTTGCAATACCCAACTGCTTAGGTGTATCGCAACTAAATGCATTGAACTGATGTACTTTTCGGTATTCCTTCATTAAATTTTCTGGTGCCACGCAGTAGCCTAACTTCCAGCCTGTACAGTGATAAGTTTTTCCTAAAGAAAAACAAACAAAACTACGCGCCAATAATTCAGGATACTTCATCACCGACTCATGTTTTTTATCATCGTAAATTAAATGCTCATATACTTCGTCACTAATTAAATATAAATTATTGGAAACCACTATTTCTTGTAATTGTAAAATTTCTTCCTTAGTCATGACCATACCAGAAGGATTATGCGGCGTATTAATTAAAATAGCCTTTGTCTTTTTAGTAATAGCTGCTTGTAAAGTATCCCAAGGAATACTATAATTAGGATAAGTTAAGGCAATGGGTACAACTACCCCTCCGTTAAATGTAATGTTGGGTATATAACTATCATAAGCAGGTTCAAAAATAATGACTTCATCACCTGGTTGAATAATGGTGGAAAATGCAGAGAAGATGGCATAAGTGCCGCCCGGTGTTACAGTTATTTCAGTTTCGGGATTAATGTCTATTTCGTATAAAAAATTAATTTTCTCTGCAAGTCTTTCTCTTAATATAGGAGCTCCATTGGTATGGGCATATTGATTACCTCCCGCTTTCATAGCCTCTGTGACACAATCGATAAGCGCTTCACTCATTGGAAAATCGGGAAAGCCTTGACCTAAATTAATGGCATTATGCTTTACTGCCAATTGGCTCATGACTGTAAAAATACTGGTGCCAATATGGGGAAGCTTTGACTGCATATAGGTTTTAAAATTTCAATTGATTCGAGATACGCTTTAATTCAATCTCTGCTACTTTTGCGGTGTACTTTAAACTTACTAATCTGAAGCCAGCATTTTCAAAACTTTGTTGAGCTTGTTTCACATCTACCATGGTAGCTTGACCTAATTGATATTTTTGCAGCACTAAATTAAGTAAGGCTTGAGACATACTATAATTATCTGTTTCAATAGGTAATTGTTCGATACTATTTTTATAAGCATCAAAAGTTTTATACGCATTCGTGAAAATATCCTTACTTAAGCTTTGTGCTTGTAGTTCAGCATTTTTAGAAATTATTTTTGCATTTGCTACCGTTTTTTTAGCAGCACCGCCGCCATACAAAGGAATAGATAAGTTCACCCCTAAAAATGGACCATAAGTTTCATTCAATAAACTAAAACCTGCAGCAGAACTACTACTATTAACATTATAACCAGTGCTGGCTCTGAGTGTAGGATACATTAAGGCCTTGGTTTCTTTTTCTAATTGTTGATTTATTTTTACTTGAGTACTTAATGCAGCTAGTTGTGGATTATTGTTTATGCCTATTGTAATACTACTAGTGCCTTTGTCAAAACTTAATTGATTGTCAATAGCAATAGTATCGTTAATGATAATAGAGGAAGAAATGTCTTCATTATTATTAATGGTTCTAGCTAAATCGGTCTTGGCTTGTGCAATAATTAATAATTGATTTTGCTTAGCTTGTAATAAAGCGTTTAAGTCAATATTCGATTGTAAAATATCGGTTTGATTAGCTACCCCTATTTGTTGTCTTGTTTTTACGATATCTAATCTTTGTTGACTGGCTTCAATCGATTTTTCAATGGTTTTCAAATAAGCTTGCTGACGCACCACATTATAATATTGTTGCATTACTTGTGCGCTAGTGTTTTGCATTTGTGATTGTAATAAAAAACCATTTTGCTTTTCAATCATCTCCAAACGATCCTTAAAAGCCATAATTCTATAGCCATTAAAAATAATAATAGAAGCTGTAAGCCCTGCTGTTAAAGTATTCCCATCCACTCCCGTTTTAGTAGTATTACGTGTTGGATCGGCAAACTTTTGTTGAATAGTAGCTAATGATTTATTATTATTACTGGTAGCTGTAACAGTAGGTAAAGCGCCGGCTACTCCATAATCGTTATTATTTTTGGCAATGGTTAAATTATTTTCCACTAATTGAATATCGTAACTATTTTGAAGGGCTGTTTTGACAGCCTCTGTTAAAGTTAATGTCTTCTGTGCGTTAGCACTTGTAGAAGCAACTACTACTAAACAAAGAGTAAAAAATAAAGAAGTTAATTTTTGCATACTTTAAAATTAAGATAGCGAATTAGAAACGCAAGAAAAATTACATCAGTGGTTGAATCATTCCATTTTTAAACCCATACTAACCCACTAAGGTTCCAATAGCGGCTCCTTGTACTACTTTTAATAAATTTCCAGGTTGGTTTATGTCAAAAACTATAATGGGTAATTTATTTTCCATGCATAAGGTGAATGCGGTAGTATCCATTACTTTTAAATTCTTTGATATACATTCTTGGAAGCTAATTTTTTCAAACTTTACGGCTGCTGGATTTTTTTCCGGATCACTATCGTATATACCATCCACACGGGTTCCTTTTAAAATAACATCGGCCTTCATTTCAATGGCACGCAGTGAACCTGCTGTATCGGTTGTGAAATAAGGATTACCTGTTCCAGCTCCAAATATAACCACACGTCCTTTTTCTAAATGACGAAGTGCTTTACGACGAATATAAGGTTCTGCAACCTGCTCCATGACGATGGCCGATTGCAATCGCGTATACACTCCAATTTTTTCAAGCATGGCTTGAATAGCCATCGCATTAATAACAGTGGCCAACATTCCCATATAATCTCCATGTGCACGCTCAATACCACTATCTGCTTCATTCATTCCTCTATATATATTACCACCGCCAATAACAATGGCCACTTGTACACCTAGTTCTACTACTTGCTTAATTTCGTTGGCATATTGCTCAATAATTTTAGGGTCAAAGGGGTCGCCCGTTTTTTGATTGCCTAGTAATGCCTCTCCTGATAATTTCAATAATACACGCTTGTATTTTGGCAACATAATTCTACTTATTTTGTACTTGCAAGATAAGAATTTTGGGTCAACAAAAAAGGGTCCCTATTGCTAGGGACCCTGTATATTTCATTAGATCTTAAGGTATTTGCTCCTCAAAGCGCCCGTTTATGGGGTGCTTTGAAAAAATCATAAGAGTGGGAAAGAATAAAAAATTAAATTCTTTAGAATTTTTTATTCTTAACCCAAAGCCACACGCTTGAATTCAGTCACTTTCAATGCACCGTCAACCGACTTTACATACTCACCCACTGTTTTACCGCCGTCTTTTACAAAGGCTTGTGCTAACAATGTTTGCTCTTTAAAGAAAGCATTGATTTTACCTTCTGCAATTTTTGCAATCATTTCTTCTGGTTTGCCAGCCATTTTAGGGTCTTCCTTCATGGTATCAATAATAATAGCACGCTCACGAGCTACTGTTTCAGCAGGAACTGATTCAGGATCAACGGCCACTGGGTTCATAGCAGCAATTTGCATGGCTAAGTCTTTACCAACTTCAGCAGCTTCTGCACTTAAACCTACTAATACACCCATTCTATAAGAACCATGTATATAAGAGGCAACATAAGCAGCTTCTACTCTTTCGAATTTAGCAACACCAATTTTTTCTCCGATAGAAGCTAATTTATCATTGATCATGTCTGACACTTTAGTGCCATTCACGCTTACTTCATTTAATTCAGCAGCAGACTTTACATTGTTGGCTACTGCAGCATCTGCAATCACTTGTGCAAAGGCTACGAATTCAGCATTCTTAGAAACGAAATCTGTTTCACAAGAAATACAAACTACAAAACCAGTTTTGTGATCGGCAGAAGTTTGTGCAATAATCACCCCTTCTTTTGCTTCACGGTCGCTACGCTTAGCGGCTACTTTTTGACCTTGCTTGCGCAACCAATCAATGGCTGCTTCAAAATCGTTATTGGTTTCTGTTAATGCTTTTCTGCAATCCATCATACCAGCACCTGTTGCTTGACGTAATTTATTAATGTCAGTAGCTGTAATTGTACTCATAAAATATATTTTAAAATAAGATTGTTAAAAATTGGATACTACTTCGTATCGAGTAAAAACAATTGGGTCATTAGTATCCCAAGGACACCAATAACCCAATTGATTAATATTTATTTACCTGCTGGACGACGTGTACTTTGAATACGACGCTTAGGTGCACCTGGAGCTGTTGGAGCAGCACCCGCACCACGCTTACCTCTTCCACCTTCAGCGTTCGCTTCGGCTTCCATACGTTTTGCTTTTGCTTCGTTTTCATTATTGCCATCTTCAGTTTCGCCTTCGTCATCTTTAGAAGCTTGACGCTCTGCTAAACCTTCTGCGATGGCAGCAGTAATATAGTTGGTAATAATAGCAATAGATTTTGTTGCATCATCATTTGCAGGAATAGAAAAATCTACTTTGTTAGGATCACAATTAGTATCTACCATACCAAATGTTTGAATACCTAAACGCTTCGCTTCTGCAAGGGCAATATGCTCGTGTCCGATATCTACTAAGAATAAAGCAGCTGGTAAACGACCCAATTGAGCAATACCACCTAATACTTTTTCCATTTTATCTTTATCACGACCTAATGTTAAACGCTCTTTTTTAGTTAAGCTTTCAGCACTACCGTCTGCTAACATTTTTTCAATGCTTTGCATTTTCTTTACGCTCTT
>JBAXWU010000044.1:0-13003 GCA_037128235.1 Chitinophagia bacterium
ATATGTTCTAAAAATCCCATTCTTTTAATATAACGAGTATGGTACCAGAATTGAGCAAAAAATTGAATGGGCGTAACAGTAGCAATTACAAGTGGTGAAATACCTAATAAAGCTGCGGGAAGTAAGAATAAAGAAAATATTTTTACGAAAGAAGAAATAGGTTGTCTAACCGCACAGGCTAAATCAAATTCTTCACTACTATGGTGTACAATATGACTGTTCCAGAAGAAATTTATTTTATGGTCAATTCGGTGAATCCAATAGTGTGAAAAGTCTAAGCAAATAAAGGCGATAACATAAGTAAGCCCATTGGTAGTAATATGAGTAAGAGCTACTCTTTCTTCAATCCATTTATAGCTTAAAATGGTGAAACTTAAACCCAAGACATTTTTAATGACCATGGTAATAGCAGAGCTTAAGCTACTTACAGTATCCATTGAATGGGTTCGTTCTTTTTTAATATACCAACCATACCATTTTTCTATAAGAATGAGCATAAAAAAAATGGGCATGACAATTAATAAAATCTTTCCGTACTTCTCCATAAAGGGGTATTTCTTTGCATGAAGATAAGATATAATTTTTAACCTTAAAAGGCGAATATATTGGGCAAGTCTCGTATTTTTGTATCTGATTATAGAGAACGATTTATGCAAGAATTACCCATTGTAAGCGCTGAGCAAGATACTAGAATAAAAAAACCAGATTGGTTAAGAGTCAAACTGCCTATTGGGGAAAGTTATAAGCATGTGCGTAAATTAGTGGACACGCATAAGCTTCATACTATTTGCGAAAGTGGTAATTGTCCGAATATGGGAGAGTGCTGGGGCGAAGGAACCGCTACATTTATGATACTTGGCAATATTTGTACAAGAAGCTGCCAGTTTTGTGCAGTGGCTACAGGGCGTCCTAAAGCAGTGGAGTGGGACGAACCACAAAGAGTAGCAGAAGCTATTTTACTTATGAAAGTAAAACATGCAGTACTTACAAGTGTGAACAGAGACGAATTAGCAGATGGAGGTTCCATTATTTGGTACAATACCATTAAGGCTATTAAAGCACTTACGCCAACTACTACATTAGAGACTTTAATTCCCGATTTCAGAGGTATACAAGAACAAATTAATCGAATCATTGAAGCGGCTCCAGAAGTGGTTAGTCATAATATGGAAACAGTAGAACGCATTACACATAAAGTAAGGGTACAAGCAAAGTATAGAAGAAGTTTAGGCGTGTTAGAGACTTTGAAAAAAGGAGGCATGCGCACTAAGACAGGTATTATGTTAGGTATCGGAGAGCAGAAAGAAGAAGTAATTCAAACGATGAAAGACTTAGTGTCTGTAGGAACCGATGTATTAACCTTGGGTCAATACTTACAACCTACTAAAAAACATACAGCCGTTCAACGCTTTGTGCATCCCGATGAATTTGCTGAACTAAGACAAATAGGCTATGAGCTGGGATTTGACTATGTAGAAAGCGGACCTTTAGTAAGATCGTCTTATCATTCAGAAAAACACGTGATAGCAGGCTGGGGTAGAAATAAGTGGTTAGAAGAATTAGCACTAATGAAATAGTTCAGCTACATCATAATAAAAAAGGCCACAAAAATTGTGGCCTTTTTTATTAAGGTATTTTACTCCCACATTAAAGCGCTAGCACCTAAGATGGCTGCGTCAGATTCTTTTAAATGACTCACTAATATTTTAATTTTATTTTGGAACACTTCTATTAAATTGGCTTCCATGTGTTCACGCGTAGGTTTTAAAATTAAATCACCTGCCTTGGTTAAGCCTCCAAATAATATAATGGCTTCAGGACTAGAGAACATTACAAAGTTGGCTAAAGAAATGCCTAAAATTCTACCTGTGTATTCAAATACTTCTTTGGCCACTTCATCGCCTGCAGTAGCCGCTTCAAATACTGCTTTAGAATCTATGTTTTCAATAGGGATATTCCTGAGCGTACTAGGTTTGTCAGTATTATTTAAAATTTCTACAGCCGATTTTGCCACCCCTGTTGCAGAAGCATAACTTTCTAAAGAACCTTTTTTTCCTGTACCTGGGTGTATGCGTCCATCGGGTATAATTATAGTATGTCCTAATTCACCCGCCATTCCATCATGTCCATAAATTAATTCTCCATTGGCCACAATACCACTGCCCACGCCTGTTCCTAAGGCAATTAAAATAAAATTTTTCATTCCTTTTGCAGCACCATAAGTCATTTCACCTACTGCTGCTGCATTGGCATCATTGGTTAATTTTACAGGTAACTTAAATTTATCTTGAATTAATTTGGCTAAAGGAATTACACCTTTCCAAGGAAGGTTTGGTGCATATTCAATAGTCCCCGTATATATATTTCCATTAGGAGCTCCCACACCAATACCTTTAATACGTCCTACACCACCCACTTTGTCTATAAGGATCATTAGTTTATCATACAATTCATCTATATAAGCATGAATATCGGCATGCCCTCTAGTAGACATTGTATCTGAGGACAATACATTTCCTAAATTATCTACTATACCAAACTTGGTACCTGTGCCACCAATATCCACACCCACTATAAAAGAATCCATGCTAAATTTTTATTTTAAATTTTTATTAATGCCCTGCTACTGCTTCTGTCTCTTCGTAATTAATACCTTGCTTCTTTAAAATACCTTTTACTGCAATGGCGAATATTAAAATATAAGCAAAACAGAAAACAGGCACCCAGAAAGAATTATGAATGCCATAACCAGGTGTATCTAAATGGGCAGATTGTAAATAGTCGGATAATTTTCCTTGAATAGGAGGAATAATACCACCGCCTAAAATCATCATAATTAAAAAAGCGGCACCTTGTGTGGTATATTTTCCAATACCTGAAATAGATAAAGCGAAAATACAAGGCCACATAATAGAACAAGCAATACCGCCTGTTAAGAAAGCATAAATAGCAATATTTCCTTTAGTGAATACACCAATTAACATAGCAATTAAACCAATTAAACTAAATATTAATAAAGTTTTTGCTGGCTTGTTTTGGCTAATGAAGAAAGCCACTATTTGAATGAAAATACAAACAACGTACATATAAAGAGGACTCATATCATATTGCGCAATACTATTCACGCCAATAACAATACCAAATGCCACTAAAGGAACAATGACTGTTAATATTTTATTTGTTTGACTTTTGAATTCAAAAGCAGAAATGGCACCTGTCCAACGGCCAATCATCATACTTCCCCAATACATGGAAATATAAGGGGCAATTTTAGAAGAAGGGATACTTCCAAAATCGGCTTGCTTTAATAACTCTCCTAAATTAGAACCGATGGCTACTTCCGCACCTACATATACAAACAAGGCAAGCATACCTAATACTAATTGAGGATATTTCATGGCACCCCAACCATTTTCATTTTTCTGTGCTTTGAAATTAGCATATAATAAACCAACTACCACAGTAGCTAAGGCACCAAATAACCATTTTAAACGAGTGGTTTCTAATTCGTGTCTACCGGCGTCGGTTAATGTAGTTGCATCAATTTTATAACTACTAAAAATAGGTACGAACATAATAATTAAAACACCTGTCATTATTAATAATAAGTATAAAGCTTTATTAGCGGGTTCAATTTTTTCTTCAGAAATGCCTGGAGGTACTTTCTTAGAAAAATGAAACATGGCGGCTGCTGCTAAAAATAATATACCCACCGCTGTATATAAAATAACCACTTTGCTTAAACTTAATGCGGCAATTTGATCATCGGTAATAGCTGCTGCACTTCCAAATAAAGCAAAGGCTACTACAATGGGGCCAATAGAGGTTCCAAAGGAATTAATACCACCTGCAAGGTTCACACGACTTGCGCCCGTAGAAGGATCCCCTAAGGCAATCGAGAAAGGCTGTGCTGCAGTTTGTTGTAAAGAAAATCCTAAAGCCACTATAAATAAGCCTACTAACATGCCAGTAAAAGTGTTCGCATTGACTGCAATAATCATGGCAGCTGCGCCAATGGCAGAAAATAGTAAGCCATAGACAATACTTTTTTTATAACCCCATTTACCTACTAAGTCCTTGCCACCAAATGCTCCATAAGCAAATAGACCTAAGGCACCTATATAATAGGCTAGGTAAAAAGCAAAATCAACTAATTGACTTTGAAATTGGTCAAGGTTAAATTTATGCTTACAAAATGGAATAAAGACACTGTTACTTGAAGCAATAAAACCCCAGAAAAAGAATACTACTACAAGGGTAGACAATGCACCTGTATTGGTGGGTTGTTTGGTTTGGCTCATAAGATTCGTTAGTTTAATCGTTATTGGTTAAATCGATTCCGTAAAATACTTAAAATTATAATTCAATGTGTAAAAAGGTTAAAATCTATCTATAAATAATTAGAATTAACTGCTGAAAAACAAGGAGTTTTAAGGACAATGAAGTAAATTGAAACAAATTAAAACTGTTCATGGTAATAGTACATGTAAGTGCAGAATGTTACCCTATGGCTAAAGCTGGAGGTTTGGGTGATGTGGTGGGAGCGCTGCCAAAATACCAAAATAAACAGGGGGATAAAGCAGTGGTGGTCATGCCTATGTATCAAACATCTTTTCTAAAAGAAAATAATTGGGAAGTTCAATATAAAGGGAATACCAATTTAGGTAATTGGTTTTTCGATTATACCATTATTAAAGAAAGTACAGGTAAACTTGGTTACGATTTATATCTGGTTGATATTAATGGCCTTTTAGATCGTCCTAAAATTTATGGCTATACCGACGATATGGATCGATTCATTGGTTTTCAAGTAGCCGTTGTAAATTGGTTAAGTCATTGGGCCGAACTTCCTTCAATTGTGCATTGCCACGATCATCAAGCGGGATTAATTCCTTTTATGATGAAATATTGTTACGACTATCAAAAATTAGAAAAGGTAAAAACGGTTTTAAGTATTCACAATGCACAATACCAAGGTAGCATGGGTTGGGATAAAAGTATTTTAATCCCAAGATGGGACAATAATAAAAAAGGTTTACTAGAATGGGACAATTGCATTAACTCTTTAGCCACCGCTGTAAAATGCGCCGATAAAGTTACCACAGTGAGCCCAAGTTATTTGAAGCAGTTATCTACTCAATCCAATGGTTTAGAATTATTATTTAAAAATGAGCAGGCTAAATGTGTGGGCATCTTAAATGGAATTGATAATGAAATTTGGGATCCGGCCACTGATAAAATGGTATCCTTTCATTATAATAGTAGCACAGTGCATGAAGGGAAGCAGAAAAATAAAAATGCACTTTGCGCAAAATATAATTTAGACAATTCAAAACCTCTTATTGTATTTATTGGAAGACTAGTGGCAGAAAAGGCGGCCGATGTTTTACCAGGCGCCATTCAACATGCATTAGATAAAACCCAGCTCGGTGCTAATTTTTTTATTATAGGTGCAGGAGATACTTCTACTGAATCTGCTTTGAATTATTTAGTGCAATTATATCCTGGTCAGTACAATACTTTTATTGGCTATGATGAAAAGATAGGGCATGAGGCCTATGCAGCTGCCGATTTTTTATTAATGCCAAGTAGAGTGGAGCCTTGTGGATTAAACCAATTATATGCACTTCGTTATGGAACTATTCCCATAGTGAGAGATACCGGAGGCTTGCATGATACAGTGATAGATATGGGCGATACAGGTGGCTTTGGTATTCAATTTTTACATGCTACTGAGGCAGATATTGTGTATTCTATTGAAAGAGCCATTGAAGTATATAAAAATAAAAATCAGATGAAATCAATGATAGAAATAGCCATGCAAATTGATCATAGTTGGGAATCGGTCATTGCTGCTTATAAAAAAGTATATCAGTCAATTGTATAAATTAATAATAAACTATTAAACTTTAGTCATGCCAATTTTCGCAAAAGAAACCGTTGCTATTATATTAGGTGGAGGTGCTGGTTCAAGACTATACCCACTTACTGCTAGTAGATCTAAACCTGCGGTGCCTATTGGAGGTAAATACCGATTGGTAGATATTCCTATTAGCAATTGTATCAATAGCAATTTGAATAGAATATTTGTGTTAACACAATTTAATTCTGCTTCCTTGAATCAGCATATTAAAAACACTTATCATTTTAGTGCTTTTAGTTCTGGTTTTGTAGATATACTAGCTGCCGAACAAACACCCGATAATCCGGGATGGTTTCAAGGTACGGCGGATGCAGTGAGGCAGTCATTAAGGCATTTAGCCAAAATGGATTTTGAGTATGTTCTTATACTTAGTGGAGACCAATTATATCAGATGGATTTTAGTAAGATGATTGATGCACATAAAAAAACTGGGGCGGCTTTAACCATTGCCACTATTCCCGTGGGAGAAAGAGAGGCACCAGAATTTGGTATTTTAAAATCGAATCAAGATAACGTTATAACTTCTTTTGTAGAAAAACCTAAAAAAGAAATTTTAAAAGACTGGATAAGTGATACGGGCACTGAAATGAAAGCGCAGGGCCGTAATTATTTAGCTTCTATGGGTATTTATGTTTTTAATAAAGAAATATTGCATCAATTTTTAAATGATATACATCCTAATGCCACCGATTTTGGAAAAGAAATTATTCCAGATTCTATTGCCAACTATAAAGTATTAAGTTATCAGCACGATGGTTATTGGACCGATATTGGAAATATTTATTCTTTTTTTGAAGCCAATATTGCTTTAACTCAAGATGTGCCTTTGTTTAATTTATTCGATAGTGCACAAACAGTGTATACAAGAGCTAGAATGCTACCACCCGCTAAAGTAAGTGGAACAATTATTAATAAAGCTATTTTATCGGAGGGTTGTATTATTCATGCGAAAGAAGTAACTAGTTCGGTAGTGGGTATTCGGGCAAGGATTGGGAAAGACACCATTATTAAGAATACCTATATTATGGGTTGCGATTATTATGAAAATATTGAGCAGATCAATGAAAAGAATAAAAAAGGAGCCCCCATTTTAGGTATTGGTGAAAGATGTATTATTGAAGATGCCATCATTGATAAAAACTGTTCTATTGGAAATGATGTAACTATAAAAGGAGGGGTGCATTTAGAAAAAGTAGACCACCCTTTATATACTATCAAAGATGGTATTGTGGTGGTGAAAAAAGGAGCCGTAATACCTAATGGATATATAATATAGAAGATTGAATAAAAAGAAAAAGTATATCACTAACTTATGTAATGGATAATTCTAAAATTCTAAATACTTAATTCAAAAATATGAATACAGCCTATACCGGTACTAAAGTCCAACTTAGTTTTTGGCAAATATGGAATATGTGTTTTGGATTTTTTGGCATTCAATTTGGTTGGAGTTTGCAAATGGGAAATATGAGCGCTATTTATGAATTTTTAGGTGCTACGCCTGAACAAATTCCAGGTTTATGGTTGGCAGCGCCTATGACTGGTTTATTGGTGCAACCCATTGTAGGTTATTTTAGTGATCGTACCTGGCATCCAACATTAGGTAGAAGAAGACCTTTCTTTTTAGTAGGAGCTATCTTAAGTTCTGCATTATTATTTGTAATGCCCAATGCAGGTTCTATTTGGATAGCGGCAGGTGTATTATGGATTTTAGATTCTAGTATTAATGTGACCATGGAACCCTTCAGAGCCTTTGTTGCCGATAATTTAGACGAAAAGCAACGCTCACGTGGGTTTGCCATGCAGTCAATGTTTATTGGCCTAGCTTCTTTTATTGCAGGTTATTTACCCTTGGTATTGGTGAATTGGTTTGGTGTATCTAGAGAAAAAACAAATGGTTCTATTCCTCAAAATATTTTACTTTCCTTTTATATTGGAGGGGCTGTATTTTTAGTGTCGGTATTATATACTGTTTTTAAGAGTAAGGAATATCCTCCTTCTGAAACGAAAGCATCTTCAGAAGAAAATAAAACGGGTATTGTTAAAGAAATTTTTGATTCATTAATACATATGCCTGTTCAAATGAAGAGATTGGCCTTGGTTAATTTTATTACTTGGCCAGGACTATTTCTAATGTGGTTTTATTATAGTACAGGTGTGGCTAGTCAATTATACCATGGTGACCCTCTCACAAGCAGCGATATTTATACCAGAGGATTAGAACATGCAAATACTACCTCAGCCATTTTAAATTTAGTGACTTTTGGTTTTTCTTTTAGTTTACCCTTTTTAGTAGGTAAGCTTGGTAAAAAGTTAACGCACACTGCTTGTTTATTAATAGGAGGTTTAGGATTAATTTCAGTCTATTATGTACAAGAACCTAATTTGCTTTATGTGAGTATGGGGCTGGTAGGTATAGCTTGGGCTTCTATTTTATCTATGCCTTATTCCATGTTGTCTAGTTTTATCCCCGTACAAAAAATGGGTATCTATATGGGTATATTCAATTTCTTCATAGTACTACCTGAAATTTTAGCCTCCCTTTTTTTTGGAAAAATTATGTCCAACTATTTACACAATGATAGATTAATGGCTGTTCAAATAGGAGGCTTCTTATTAGTATTAGCAGGTATTGTTTGTGCCATTATTATTAAAGAGGAAAAAATAAAGTAGAAAAATAAAAGAAGAAAATTAAATATGAAAACTCGTTTTTTACACCGCCCATTTTTATTGACCATTGTTTTACTGAATATATTAACGCTGTCAAAGAGTTTTGGACAAATAACAGAAGCGTATCCTACTAATTGGTTTACGCAAATGCAACATAATAAGCTACAAATTTTATTTAGAAATACAAGTGCTAATCTCTCTAAGGCAACAGTAAATGCAAATTATCCAGGCTTGAAACTGTTGGGAGTACATCATTTTGAAAATGGTCATTATATAGCTGTAGATATTGAAATAGCGGCCAGTACAAAACCAGGAAATATAAATTTTATTTTTACCAATAAGGGGGAGAAAACAAATACGAGTTGGTCATTGCTTCCAAGAAGAAAAGGAAGAGGAACATTGTTTGCACAAGGTATTAATCCAGCAGACCTTATTTATTTCTTAATGCCTGATCGCTTTAGTAATGGGGATACTACTAATGACCGTATAGCAGGATTAAAAGACCAGTCCTTAAATAGAGACTCTATATTTTTAAGACATGGGGGTGATTTAAAAGGAGTGACGAATCATTTAAATTATTTTGAAAAATTGGGGGTCTCCACTTTATGGATGACACCCGTTATTGAAAATGATATGCCTGATAGAACAGAACATGGTTATGCAGCTACTAATAATTACACCATTGAAAAACGTTTGGGAGGAGACAAGGCTTATTTAACATTAAGCGATAGCCTTCATAAAAGAGGCATGAAATTAATACAAGACATTGTGTATAATCATTTTGGTCGTTTTCATTTCTTAGTGCAAGATGCGCCAGATAAAAATTGGGTACATCAGTGGCCTTCTTATACACAAACACATTATAGAGAACAAGCTGTATTTGATCCTCATCATTCAAAAGTGGATGCAGAGAAAATGATTAATGGTTGGTTTACGACTGAAATGCCTGATGTGAACCAGGAAAACCCTTTTGTAGAAAAATATTTAACTCAAAACGCTATTTGGTCGGTGGAGACCTATGGTATTGATGCATTCAGAATAGATACTTATAAATATTGCAATGTAGAGGTAATGAACAGACTGAATCAAGCCCTCATTGATGAGTATCCAAATATATTTGCCTATGGAGAATGTTGGGTGGATGGAGTTTCTTCTCAGGCTTATTATGTTCGAAATAATTTAAATATTGCCTACAAAAGTAATTTACACGCTACTTCCGATTTTGTTTTATTGTTTTCGGGTATTCTACCCTCACTCAATGAAAAAAATGATTGGGGTGGAGGGGTCATTAAATTATACAATACTTTAAGCAATGACTATTTATATAAAATGCCTAGTAATAACGTTATATTTTTAGACAATCATGATATGACACGTATACATTCTTCCTTGGGAGAAAGTATACCCAAAACTAAAATGGCCTATGCCTGGTTAATGACATGTAGAGGTATTCCACAAATGTATTATGGTTCAGAAATTTTAATGAAGGGTATTTCCAATCCTGATGGTTGGGTGAGACTCGATTTTCCTGGAGGCTGGGCGGGCGATAAAAAGAATGCTTTTACAGAACTAGGTATGAGTGACCCAGAAAAAGATTTTTTACATTATGTGCAGCTATTGGGTACTTATAGAAAAACATCCGCCGCTTTAAAAACAGGTGAGATGATGCAATACTTGCCAGAAGAGGGCTTGTATGTGTATTTTAGATATACCAAGGGGCAAACTATTATGTGTGTGATGAATACCGATACCAAAGAAAGAAAACTTAATTTTGAAAAATATGCTGAAAGAACCAATGGTTTTAAAGGAGGAAAAGATATTGTGACTGGTGCGCAAATTGGAAATGAATTTACAATGGCTGCTATGAGTATGCAAGTGATTGAATTAACGAAATAATTATGCCAAAATACGAGGAGCTTCATTTTGTAGATACCCAGCAAGTGGTCTGGAATTATTCTTTATTTACAGATGAAGACGTGCATAATTTTCAAAATGGCACGCACTATTCATTATATTTATTATTTGGCAACAAACAATTAGAAGTCTCAGGTAAGAAGGGAACTTACTTTGCGGTATGGGCGCCGAATGCAACGGCGGTGTATGTAAAAGGAAATTTTAATGATTGGAATAATGAAACGCATTTATTAAAAGTAAGACAAGATAGTTCTGGTATTTGGGAAGGCTTTGTTCCAGGTATACACCAAGGCGAAGTATATAAATACCATATTCATGGCTATCAAGGCGTGAAATTGGACAAGGGTGACCCTTTTGCAAATTATTGGGAGCTAAGGCCTTTAACTGCATCCATTACCTGGCAAACGAATTATAATTGGAAGGATACTAAATGGGAAGAACAAAGAAAAATTAAAAATAGAACCGACCAGCCTTATTCGGTGTATGAAGTTCATTTGGCCAGTTGGATGCGTCCTAATAAAGAGGATGAAGATTCTTATAATTCCTATACCCAACTCATAAGCTTACTAGTTCCTTATGTAAAAGAAATGGGTTTTACCCATGTAGAGTTCATGCCTGTGATGGAACATCCTTTTGATGGTAGCTGGGGTTACCAAGGGGTGGGATTTTTTGCACCCACTTCTCGTTTTGGTAATCCACAAGAATTTGCTGCCTTAGTAGAAGCCTTTCATGCAGCAGAAATTGGCGTTATCTTAGATTGGGTACCTTCACATTTTCCATATGATGCCCATGGCTTGTTTATGTTTGATGGTACCAATACTTATGAGTATGCCGATATGCGTAAGGGCTATCACCCCGATTGGAACTCTTATATATTTAATTATAAAAGAGGAGAGGTGAAATCTTTTTTAATTAGTAGTGCGCGTTTTTGGTGTGATCAATTCCATATTGATGGCTTAAGGGTAGACGCGGTAAGTTCTATGTTGAAATTAGATTATAGTAGGGAAGCGGGTGAATGGGAGCCTAATGAATTTGGAGGAAATGGAAATATAGAAGCCATTGCTTTTATAAAAGACCTAAATGAAACCCTATACCGAGACTTTCCCTACATACAAACTATTGCAGAAGAGGCTTCTGATTGGCCTGGAATAAGCAAGCCCACTGTTATGGACGGCCTAGGTTTTGGTATGAAGTGGATGATGGGTTGGATGCACGATACTTTAGATTATTTTAAATTAGACCCTTTGTTTAGGTCAATGCAACAGGATAAGTTTTCATTTTCCATGATGTATTTTTATGATGAGAGTTTTATGTTGCCTCTAAGCCATGATGAAGTAGTACATGGTAAAAGCCCCATGATTTATAAAATGCCTGGAGATGACTGGCAAAAGTTTGCCAATTTAAGATTGATGTTTACCTATATGTTTATGCACCCTGGTGCTAAATTATTATTTATGGGTAATGAATTTGCGGCTACCAAGGAATGGAATTATACCACTGAATTACAATGGGACTTACTACAAATAGAATCTCATGCAGGGATACGAACTACGGTGCAAGCCTTAAATGAAATGTATAAAACTCATCCTGCCTTATATGAATTGCAATTCGACCCCAAGGGTTTTGAATGGGTAGAGATGAATAAAAGAGAAGAGGCCGTGATTGCTTTCAAAAGAAAGGGCCTAGAAGCTAAAAATGATGTTTTAGTGGTAATGAATATGACACCTGTTCCAAGGCATCAATTCCCTATTCATGTGCAAGGGAAAAAAGTTTGGAATGAAATTTTCAATTCTGATGCGAAGAAATATGGCGGTGCTGGAGACCTAACCAATTCAAGTATTATCTCGCATCCTCAAGATGAAAAAGGAGAATGGAACCAGGTTTTGTTGAACTTACCTGCATTATCGGCAATAGTCTTAGTATAAATTCTAAACTTTATTTCATTTAATACATTCATTTTCAATAGATTAATAATACTTAGTCAATATTAATAAGTATACAAACATTTTTTGTCAAGTTTTCCACAAGAAAGCAAATATGACTATTGTTAACAATAAGGAAACAATATGTAGTGAACTTTACAGTGTAATCCAAAACTTATAAAAAACAAAATGTATGAAAGCTACTAACAAAACAATGTTGTATGAAGCCGTTTCGGAATTTATACAGTTGCATGCCTTCGATCATTTATTGGACAATGAATTAGCACAGTTGAAAAGTTTATTAAATGCATACACGCTTTCTGAAGAGGGAAATGAAATGCATGAAATTAGCAGTAAATTAATTCCTTTGTTAGGCAAGGCGAATTTCTTTGTTGAAACTATTTCTCCTGCTGCCATTCAATTATGGTTTTATGCTTTATCCTACAATGAAATACCAATTAGTGGTATGATGCAGGATTTAAGCAATACCAATGAATTGGTGAATTAGATTTGGTATTTATATTTTACATAAAGGAAAGGCCTCCCGGTTTAATGGGAGGCCTTTCCTTTATAA
>JBAXWU010000045.1:0-12524 GCA_037128235.1 Chitinophagia bacterium
GAGGCAACTCCGGAAGCGTAAGCTTCCCCAAAAATTTTAATCACAGAAGACTCGAATGAGTTTCTGTTTTTATAGTGTTAAATAATTTTTTTAAACCTTCCGCTGGAGCTTTAGCTTTGAAAGCGGAAAAAATTGAAACAACATGGCAGACGTAAAAAAAATAGCCGAACAATTAGTAGGCTTAACAGTGAAAGAAGTTCAAGAGTTAGCAGATGTATTAAAAGCAGATTACGGTATCGAACCAGCAGCAGCTGCAGCAGTAGCAGTAGCAGGTGGTGGTGGTGCTGAAGCAGTAGCTGAAAAAACAGCTTTTGATGTAATCTTAAAAAGTGCAGGTGCAAGCAAATTGAACGTAGTTAAAATCGTTAAAGATTTAACAGGTCTTGGCTTGAAAGAAGCTAAAGATTTAGTAGATGGCGCTCCTAAAGCAGTTAAAGAAGGCATTTCAAGAGCAGAAGCTGATGAAGTTGCTGGTAAATTAAAAGAAGCGGGTGCTGACGTTGAAGTAAAGTAATTTACTCGACCTAGGTCCTAAAAATATAGTCCCGGCTCGATAATTCGAGTCGGGACTTTTTTATGCACTGGATTTTTTAAGGTTGGGTGTTTTTCTGTTTTGTTCCTATCCTGAGCTTTGAGTCATAGCGTATATAAATTTGGAAATTTGAACGTAAAAAAGTCAGCATGTTTGAGCACAAAGTGCGAGTTCTGACTTTTAGGTCTAATTTCCAAATTTTAGCGTTAATGACGAAAGTGAAGGAGGGAATTAAATAGAAAAACTAACAAAACCCAAAAAATCTGGTACTACCCTAAAAATAGGGGCTTGTTAAAAAAAGCCTAAGATTCGCCAAAGAGGGTAAAAGAGAGGTGTTATATATTATAATTTATATATATTTTAATATATTATAAAGCATATAAATACAAATATAAAAATAATAAATATGTCATAATTGCTTATTTTGGCATTTTTTCTCCAAAAATCCTCAAAATCAATGCTTTTGGTATAAAATTTGTTTTTAAAAGTCCTCTCATTTGCTTAACTTTGCAATCCTTTATTTTGGGCGTATAGTCTAGTCTACTAACTGTTTGGCGACAAATGGTTCTTATTCTTTTTTATACTTGAGAATATTCTACCAAAAATTATACTTCAATAAAACCTGGTTTATACCGTATGTCTACAACAAACTTGAACAACAGAGTCAACTTTGGTAAAATTAAACACGTTGCCGAAGCACCAGACTTACTTGACATTCAGTTAGAATCTTTCAAAGAATTCTTTCAGTTAGAAACAACACCTGATCGCAGAAATGTGGAAGGATTGTTCCGTGTGTTTAAGGAAAATTTTCCTATCACAGATACACGTAACATTTTCGTTTTAGAATTCTTGGATTATTTTATCGATCCCCCACGCTACACTATTGATGAGTGTATGGAACGTGGTTTAACTTACGCTGTGCCATTAAAAGCAAAATTGCGTTTAAGTTGTAACGATGAGGAGCACGTTGACTTTCAGACAATCGTGCAAGATGTATTCTTAGGAAACATTCCTTACATGACACCAAGAGGTACATTCGTTATTAACGGAGCGGAGCGTGTAGTCGTTTCACAATTACACCGTTCTCCGGGCGTATTCTTTGGTCAATCAACACATCCTAATGGAACAAAAATATATTCTGCTCGTGTCATTCCTTTTAAAGGTGCATGGATGGAATTTGCAACCGATATCAACAACGTAATGTTCGCGTATATCGATCGTAAGAAAAAGTTCCCTGTAACAACATTGCTTCGTTCAATTGGTTTCGAAACCGATAAAGATATTTTGGAATTATTCGGAATGGCGGATGAAGTAAAAGCAGATAAAAAAACTTTAGGTAATCAAATCGGACGCAAATTAGCTGCGCGTGTTTTAAGAACATGGGTGGAAGATTTCGTAGATGAGGATACAGGTGAAGTGGTAAGTATCGAGCGTAACGAAATCGTTTTAGAGCGTGATACAGTTTTAGACCAAGATGCGGTAAACCTTATCGTTGAAATGGGTGCGAAGAGTGTATTCATTCAAAAAGAAGACGTGGGTGGAGACTATGCCATCATCTACAATACTTTAAACAAAGATACTTCTAACTCTGAGTTAGAAGCGGTTCAACATATTTACCGTCAATTACGTGGAGCAGATGCCCCAGATAATGAAACGGCTCGTGGTATCATTGACAAATTATTCTTCTCTGACAAACGCTACGATTTAGGAGAAGTAGGTCGTTACAAGATCAATAAAAAATTAGGTCATGATTTAACACAAGAGAAAAAAGTATTAACGAAGAACGATATTATTGAGATTGTTAAATATCTAGTGCGTTTAACCAATGCGAAAGCAGAGATTGACGATATTGATCATTTAAGCAATCGTCGTGTGCGTACAGTAGGAGAGCAGTTGTATGCTCAGTTCGGTGTAGGTTTAGCGCGTATGGCGCGTACTATTCGTGAGCGTATGAACGTGCGTGACAATGAAGTATTCACTCCAGTGGATTTAATCAATGCAAGAACTTTATCTTCTGTTATTAATTCTTTCTTTGGTACATCTCAATTGTCTCAGTTCTTAGACCAAACCAATCCTTTAAGTGAGATCACGCACAAGCGTCGTATCTCCGCTCTAGGACCCGGCGGTTTAAGTCGTGAGCGTGCAGGTTTCGAGGTGCGTGACGTACACTATTCACACTATGGTCGTTTGTGTACGATTGAAACACCAGAAGGACCCAACATTGGTTTGATTTCTACTTTGTGTGTACACGCAAAGATTAACGATATGGGCTTTATTGAAACACCTTACCGCAAAGTAGACAATGGTAAAGTGAGTTTAAAGCAATTAACTTATTTGAGTGCAGAAGAAGAGGATTCGGCAAAAATTGCACAAAGTAATGTTCCATTAAATGATAAGAATGAATTTTCTGAAGATAAAGTACCTTCTCGTGAAACAGGAGACTTCCCTATCTTAGATAAAGCAGATGTAGAATTTATGGATGTGGCTCCAAATCAAATTGTTGGTTTGAGTGCTTCTTTAATTCCATTCTTAGAGCATGATGATGCGAACCGTGCTTTGATGGGATCTAACATGCAACGTCAAGCGGTACCATTAATTCGTCCAGAAGTACCTATCGTAGGAACTGGATTAGAAGGAAAGGCTGCACGTGATGCACGTATTCAATTACATTCTGAAGGAGATGGTGTGATAGAATTTGTTGATGCGAATGAAATTCATGTTCGTTACAACCGTAATGAAATGGACCGTTTAGTAAGTTTCAACGAAGACTTAATTATATATAAGTTAACAAAGTTCATTAAGACCAACCAATCTACTTGTATCAACTTGCGTCCTGCTGTGAAGAAAGGACAAAAAGTGAAGAAGGGAGATTTCTTAACAGAAGGATATGCTACTAAAGACGGTGAAGTGGCTTTAGGTCGTAACTTACAAGTGGCTTTCATGCCATGGAAGGGTTACAACTTTGAGGATGCCATCGTAATTAGTGAAAGAGTCGTACGCGAAGATTTATTTACATCAATACATATTGATGAATATGAATTAGAAGTGCGTGATACTAAATTAGGAGAAGAAGAATTAACATCTGATATACCCAACGTTTCTGAAGAAGCTACAAAAGATTTAGACGAACACGGTATTATTCGTATTGGTGCCACTGTTAAAGAAGGAGATATATTAATAGGTAAGATTACTCCTAAAGGAGAATCAGATCCAACTCCTGAAGAAAAATTATTGCGTGCCATCTTTGGTGACAAAGCAGGTGATGCAAAAGATGCTTCTTTAAAAGCACCGAACGGAACAGAGGGTGTGGTTATTGATAAAAAATTATTCCAACGTGCGAAGAAAGATAAGAGTGGTAAAGTTCGTGAGAAAGCATTGTTAGATAAAGTGGAGAAACAACACGAGCATAACTTTACTTCCTTAAAAGAATTGTTAATTGAAAAATTACAAACACTTTTAAAAGAGCATACAACACCAGGTGTGGTGAATAATTTTGGAGAAACTTTAATTTCTAAAGGAAGCAAATTTAATGCGAAGAATTTAGCGACTATCGATTTCCAAAACGTAAACCCATTGGGTTGGACAGGTGATAAGAAGACCGATGATTTAATCAACACATTATTACACAATTTCAGTATTAAGTACAACGAAGAATTAGGTCGTTACAAGCGTGAGAAATTTAATATTTCTATTGGGGATGAATTACCAGCAGGTGTATTAAAATTAGCTAAAGTTTATTTAGCAGTGAAGCGTAAGTTGAAAGTAGGTGATAAGATGGCGGGCCGTCACGGTAACAAAGGTATTGTTGCCAAAATTGTTCGTGCAGAAGATATGCCATTCATGGAAGATGGAACACCAGTGGATATTGTATTGAATCCATTAGGGGTACCTTCTCGTATGAACTTAGGTCAAATCTATGAAACCATTTTAGGATGGACAGGTAAGAAGTTAGGTGTGAAATTTGCAACGCCTATTTTTGATGGTGCAAGCACTACAGAAATTGAAGAATTATGCGATAAAGCAAATATTCCTAATAACGGACATACTTATTTATATGATGGAGAAACAGGAGAACGCTTCCACCAAAAAACATCAGTGGGTGTGATCTACATGATCAAACTACACCATATGGTGGATGATAAAATGCACGCTCGTTCTATTGGACCATACAGCTTAATCACACAACAACCATTAGGCGGTAAAGCGCAGTTTGGTGGTCAACGTTTTGGTGAGATGGAAGTATGGGCTTTAGAAGCATATGGTGCATCTAATATCCTACAAGAATTATTGACACTTAAATCTGATGATATCATCGGTAGAGCTAAGACATATGAAGCCATTGTAAAAGGCGAGAATATTCCTAAAGCTGGTATCCCTGAATCTTTCAATGTATTAGTACATGAATTGAGAGGCTTAGGTTTAGATTTAAAATTTGAATAATCAAGTATCACAGAAAACGAATTAATTCATTAACACCCTTTCTTAATAATATAATATGGCATTCAAAAAAGAGAATAGACAACGTCCCGCTTTTTCGCAAATCACTATTAGTTTGGCATCCCCAGACAATATTTTGGAAAGAAGTTTCGGAGAAGTCTTAAAACCTGAAACCATTAACTATCGTACTTACAAACCAGAGCGCGATGGTCTTTTCTGCGAGCGTATCTTTGGTCCAGTAAAGGATTACGAGTGTGCTTGTGGTAAATATAAGCGTATCCGTTACAAGGGTATTGTTTGTGATAGATGTGGTGTAGAAGTAACTGAGAAAAAAGTACGTCGTGAGCGTATGGGCCACATTAAATTAGTGGTACCTGTAGTGCATATTTGGTACTTTAAGTCTTTACCTAATAAAATAGGTTACTTGTTAGGAATGAGTTCTAAGAAATTAGAAACCATCATTTACTATGAGCGTTATGTAGTTATTCAACCAGGTATTAAAAGTGAATTCAAAGTAGCCGATTTATTAACTGAAGAGGAATACTTAGACTTATTAGATACATTACCAAAAGAAAATCAATATTTACCTGACGACGATCCTCAAAAATTCGTTGCTAAAATGGGTGCCGATGCGGTGCACGATTTATTAGGTTTATTAGATTTAGATGAATTAAGTTTCTCTTTACGTAATGCAGCAGCCAACGAAACTTCTCAACAACGTAAAGCAGATGCCTTAAAGCGTTTGAGCGTGGTAGAATCTTTCCGTGAAGCACAAACACATATTACCAACCGCCCAGAGTGGATGGTCATGAAATATATTCCTGTTATTCCACCAGAATTACGTCCATTGGTTCCATTGGATGGTGGTCGTTTCGCAAGTTCTGATTTGAACGATTTATATCGTCGTGTGATTATTCGTAACAACCGTTTAAAGCGTTTGTTAGAGATTAAAGCACCAGAAGTTATCTTGCGTAATGAGAAGCGTATGTTACAAGAGGCCATCGATTCTTTATTCGATAACTCTCGTAAATCTAATGCGGTGAAAGCAGAAGGTGGACGTGCATTGAAATCTTTATCAGATGTATTAAAAGGTAAGCAAGGTCGTTTCCGTCAAAACTTATTAGGTAAGCGTGTGGATTATTCTGGTCGTTCTGTAATTGTAGTAGGACCTGAGTTAAAAATGCATGAGTGCGGATTACCAAAAGATATGTCGGCTGAATTATTCAAGCCATTTATCATTCGTAAATTAATTGAAAGAGGTATTGTAAAAACAGTGAAGTCTGCCAAGAAATTAGTAGATAAAAAAGAAGCTGTTATTTGGGATATCTTAGAAAATATATTGAAAGGACATCCAGTGATGTTAAACCGTGCCCCAACATTGCACCGTTTATCTATACAAGCCTTCCAACCTAAATTGGTAGAAGGTAAGGCCATTCAATTACACCCATTAGTTACCTCTTCGTTCAACGCGGATTTCGATGGTGACCAAATGGCGGTGCACGTTCCATTAAGCCATGCGGCTATTTTGGAAGCACAATTATTAATGTTGTCTTCTCATAATATTTTGAATCCACAAAATGGTACACCTATCACCCTTCCTTCTCAGGACATGGTATTAGGTTTATACTATATTACGAAGGGTAAAAAATCAATGGGAGATTTAGTCGTAAGAGGTGAGAATAAAGCGTTTTATAACTTAGACGAGGTAATCATTGCTTACAACGAAGACAAAATAGATTTACACGCCAATATTAGAGTAAAAACCAATGTTCGTGAAAACGGCGCTCTGGTAAATAAATTAATAGAAACTACAGTAGGTCGTGTATTGTTTAATCAACACACACCAAAGCCAGTAGGTTTTGTAAATCAATTATTAACTAAGAAAAGCTTAAGAGAAATTATTGGTGATATTATTAAAATCACTGACGTTCCTACCACTGCTAAATTCTTAGATGATATTAAAACATTAGGATTTAAAATGGCCTTCCGTGGTGGTTTGTCATTTAACGTGAACGACTTAGTGGTTCCTGCAACAAGACAAGCATTATTAGATGGCGCAAAAATAGAAGTAGAAGAAGTTTGGGAAAACTATAACATGGGTTTAATTACCAACAACGAGCGTTACAACCAAGTCATTGATATTTGGAGCCGTGTCGATACGCGTATCACTGAAACATTAATTCGTGAGATGGCCATTGACAAACAAGGTTTCAACTCAGTATACATGATGTTGGATTCTGGTGCGAGAGGTAGTAAGACACAGGTGAAGCAGTTAGTAGGTATTCGTGGATTGATGGCTAAACCTCGTAAGAGTGGTAGCACAGGATCTGAGGTAATTGAAAACCCCATCTTATCTAACTTTAAAGGTGGACTAAACGTACTTGATTACTTTATCTCTACACACGGTGCGCGTAAAGGTTTGGCGGATACAGCGTTAAAAACTGCAGATGCTGGTTACTTAACACGTCGTTTAGTAGACGTATCACAAGATGTGGTTATTTCTGAAGAAGATTGTGGCACATTACGTGGTATTGCAACAAGTGCTTTAAAAGACAATGAAGATATTATTGAACCATTAGCAGATAGAATTGAAGGTCGTACTTCATTACATGATGTATTCAATCCGTTAACCAATGAATTAATGGTGGGAGCGGGTGAAGAAATTATGATTGATGTAGCAAGAGCAATGGAAGAGGCAGGCATTGAAACAGTGGACATTCGTTCGGTATTAACTTGCGAATCGAAGCGTGGTGTTTGTGTAAGCTGTTATGGTAGAAATTTAGCTACAGGTTATGTTACTCAAAGAGGAGATGCTGTAGGTATTATTGCTGCGCAATCTATTGGTGAGCCAGGTACGCAGTTAACATTACGTACATTCCACGTAGGTGGTGTGGCGGGTTCTTCATCTGTTGAATCTAGTTTAAACGCTAAGTTCGATGGTACTATTCAATTCGATGGTTTACGTACTGTAGATACAGTGAATAACGATGGTAATAAAGTAAAAGTAGTAATTGGCCGTACTGGTGAAGTAAGAATTATGGATGTGAAGAATGATCGTCTAATGATTACCAATAACGTTCCTTATGGTGCTTTGTTAGCTGTTAAAGACGGCGCAACAGTGAAGAAAGGAGATGTTATTTGTACATGGGATCCATTCAACAACGTAGTTGTTGCAGAACAAAATGGTAAAATTAAATTTGAAAATATCTTAGAAGGATTTACTTACCGTGATGAAGCGGATGAGCAAACAGGTCACCGTGAAAAAGTGGTTATTGAATCTAAGGATAAAACAAAAATTCCTACCATTATATTAGAAGGTGGCAAGGACAATAAAATGTACAACTTACCAGTAGGCTCTCATATCGTTATTGAAGAGGGTGTAGAAGTTAAGTCTGGACATGTACTTGTAAAAATTCCAAGAGTATTAGGAAAATTAAGAGATATCACGGGAGGTTTACCTCGTGTAACTGAATTATTCGAAGCAAGAAATCCGGGTAACCCTGCGATTGTTTGTGAAATCGATGGTATCGTTGCTTTTGGTAACATTAAGCGTGGTAACAGAGAAATTGTTGTAGAATCTAAAGACGGTATGGTGAAGAAATACTTGGTTCCTTTAACGCGTCAAATCTTGGTTCAAGATAGCGACTTCGTTAAAGCAGGTTCTCCATTATCTGACGGTCAAATTGCACCTGCTGATATTTTAGCCATAAGAGGTCCATTTGCAGTTCAAGAATATGTGGTGAATGAGATTCAAGAAGTATATCGTTTACAAGGTGTAAAAATTAATGATAAGCATATTGAAGTAATCGTGCGTCAAATGATGAAGAAAGTAGAAATCGTTGATGCAGGTGACACTAAGTTCTTAGAAGAAGATTTAGAAGATCGCTTTGATTTTATCGAAGAGAACGACCGTATCTATGATAAGAAAGTAGTTGTTGAAGCAGGCGAAAGTGATAAATTAAAGGCTGGACAAATTGTTACCGTTCGTGAATTAAGAGAAGAGAACTCTATCTTACGTCGTGCGGACAAAAAAGTAGTGGAAGTGCGTGACGCAAAACCTGCTACTGCTCGTCCTGTATTATTAGGTATCACAAAGGCTTCATTAGGTGTTCAAAGCTGGATTTCTGCTGCATCATTCCAAGAAACTACTAAAGTATTAAGCCAAGCGGCGATACAAGGTAAGGTGGACTTCATGTTAGGATTAAAAGAGAACGTTATTACGGGTCATTTAATCCCTGCAGGTACAGGTCAAAAAGAGTTCGAAAAATTAATCGTTGGTAGCAAAGAAGAATACGAGGTATTGGCTACAACACGCGAAGCGATGAGCTTTGACGACGACGAATAATTATTAGGTATACTATTTGTTAAAAAGCAGGATTAGGCAACTTTTCCTGCTTTTTTTATGTCTATTTTGGTAGCTAGATTTATAATTTTACCTATTTTTATAGGGTAGAGGGTAGGCGATTTTCTATCTTCCTAAATTTTAAAAATTTCAAATGAAATCAAATACTTTAATCTTCAATGGTGTTTTAGCAGTAGCGGTGGTAATATTATATATCCTACATTTTACAAGTGGTAATACACCTATTAAAGCATCTGCTGCAGGAGCAGCTGGTACCAAGGTAGCCTACTTTGAAATTGACTCTATTCAAAATAGTTATGAATTCTTTAAAGAAGTGAAATCGTCTTTACAAGTAAAGGATATGGAAAATGCAAAAGAGTTAACAGCCTTAAAAAATGCTTTTGCTGCTAAGTACCAAGACTTACAAAAAAATGGTCGAAGTTTATCACAACCTGAAATAGCAAGTCGTCAACAAGAGTTGGCAGCCTTAGAGAAAAATTATACTAATAAAGAACAACAATTATCTCAAGAATTACAGGAAGAAAGTTTTAAGCGTTTACAAGAAGTGAAAAAGAAAATTGAATCTTTTTTAGAAAAGTATAATAAAAATAAAGAGTTTGCTTATATATTTTCAAGCAATGCCGATTTAATGTATTACAAAGACACCGCTTATGATATTACCTCCGATATTATTAAGGGACTGAATTCGGAACATATTTCAAAAAAATAACTTAACTTAAATCCTTCCCCAGAACCTCGGGAAGGATTTTTTCATTATTCTAATAACGATATAATTAATAACGATACTACCATGTCAACAACTAATACAGCCGAAACATCTGAATTTAAACCAAGACTAGGTGCCTTAGATGCTACTATGATTGTAGCTGGGGGTATGATTGGTTCTGGTATATTCATTGTAAGTAGTGAAATTACCAGGTATGTGGGTTCTGCAGGCTGGTTAATTACTGCCTGGTTAATCACAGGCTTTATGACCATTACTGCAGCAGTTAGTTATGGTGAGTTAAGTGCTATGTATCCAAAAGCAGGAGGCCAGTATGTATATTTACAAAAAGCCTATAACCCACTAGTAGCTTTCTTATTTGGGTGGAGCTTTTTTTCTGTAATACAAACAGCAACCATTGCTGCAGTGGCAGTGGCCTTTAGTAAGTTTACCGCTTACTTAATTCCTTCTGTAGGAGAGAGCAATATAATTGCCGATTTAGGATTTATTAAAATATCGGCAGCACAAATACTAGCTATTTGTTTAATACTATTTTTAACCTACACCAATACAAGAGGGGTGAAGGAAGGTAAAATCATCCAAAATACTTTTACTTTTACCAAGCTCATTTCTTTATTTGGATTAATTCTTGTTGGGTTTTTATTTGCAAAACATAATTATTGGGATATTAATTGGACCAATGCTTTTGCTGCCAAACAAAATATTGCTACCACAGCCTTAGACGGTACCGTTACCAATAGCTGGATACCTGTTGGAGGGACAGCCTTAATAGGACTTATGTCTGCTGCCATGGTGGGTTCTATATTTAGTAGTGACTCTTGGAACAATGTTACTTTTATTGCAGGTGAAATTAAAAATCCACAACGCAATATTGGTTTGAGTTTATTTTTAGGAACCAGTATTGTGACTTTAATTTATATCAGTGCGAATTTGATGTATTTATATGTACTTCCTTTAAACGATATGGCCTTTGCTGAAAATGATAGGGTAGCCATTACAGCTGCCAATGCAGTGTTGGGCAATATTGGTACCATTGTTATTGCAGTCATGATTATGATTTCAACTTTTGGATGTAACAATGGTTTAATACTAGCAGGTTCAAGAGTTTATTATACCATGGCCAAGGATGGCTTGTTCTTTAAAAAAGCGGGCACTTTAAATAAAAACGAAGTGCCAGCCTATGGTTTATGGATACAAGCCTTGGTAGCAAGTTTATTATGTTTGAGTGGAAAGTATGGTGACTTACTAACCATGGTTTCTTTTATCGTAGTAATATTTTATGTGCTTACCATTATTGGTATTTTTATCTTAAGAAAAAAGGAACCTAATTTACACCGACCTTATAAAGCCTTTGGTTATCCCGTTTTACCAGCTATTTACATTATAATGGCTACGATATTCTGTATGGGACTTGTTTATACGAAGCCATTCTATTCCTTATGGGGCTTGGTAATTACGCTTATGGGCATACCTTTGTATTATATAGCATTACGTAATAAAAAAGCGGCTTAATATTTATGGAAGCGAAAGAAATACAACAGTTATTTAGTTCTTTATCTAGCACCAAAATTGGGGTTATTGGCGATATTATGCTTGATACCTATTGGTGGGGCTTTGTAGACCGTATTTCGCCAGAAGCGCCCGTGCCCATTGTATCTCTTCAAAGAAAAGAAATAAGAGTGGGAGGGGCTGCCAATGTAGCTTTAAACCTTAGCGCTTTAGGAGCGCCTACTACTTTATTTGCTGTTATTGGCAAGGACATAGAAGGAGCCGACTTGCAACAATTATTAAAAAAGCAAGGCATTAACACAAACTATATTATTGCTACAGACACGCGTGTGACTACCAATAAAGTAAGGGTCATGGGACGTAATCAACAAATGATGCGTTTAGACCATGAAGACACTAGTGATATCAATACCAAAGAGGAAGACCAGCTCTTGGCTAATTTTATTGAGTATATCAATAAAGAAAAACCTGCTTTAATTATTTTAGAAGATTATAATAAGGGTGTGTTAACCGAAAGAGTAATTACTACTGTCATTGATTATTGTAAGACCCAGGGTATTCCAACTGCAGTCGATCCAAAACAAAAAAACTTTTTAGCGTATAAAGGTTGTACCCTATTTAAACCCAATTTAAAAGAAGTAAAAGAAGGTTTAAAGATAACTATTGATAGCGTTGATGAAAAAAATATGCAGCAAGTGCATAAGGCGCTTCAAGAAAGCCTGGGACATGAAATTTCATTTATTACTTTATCTGAACACGGGGTATATTATGAGACTGCTAATAAGCATGCATTAATACCCACACATATTCGCAATATTGCCGATGTAAGTGGCGCTGGAGATACAGTGATAGCAGTAGCAAGTTTAGTATATGCTGCTACTAAAAACATGAGCTTGGCTGCTGAGATATCTAATATTGCAGGAGGTATGGTTTGTGAACTAGTAGGTACAGCACCTATT
>JBAXWU010000046.1:0-12249 GCA_037128235.1 Chitinophagia bacterium
CAAAACGATATTGAAGTAGCCGCTGCTGCTTTAAAACCAGCCAAGCGTTTTAGAATTCATACAGGTATTGGCACGTCGGATTTACATATCAAATACAAATTCAACGCCACGCGTGAAGAAATTATTGAACGTGCAGTCAGCGCTGTTAAATTAGCGCGCAAGTTTACAGATGATGTTGAATTTTATGCAGAAGATGCAGGTCGAACCGACAATGAATATTTAGCTAGAGTAATAGAAGCCGTAGTGAAAGCAGGCGCTACCACATTAAATATTCCCGATACAACAGGTTATTGTTTGCCTTATCAATACCAAGCTAAAATGGAATACTTGGTGAACAATGTTCCCAATATTGATAAAGCAATTTTGTCTTGTCATTGTCATAACGATTTAGGATTGGCCACCGCCAATTCAGTAGCAGGTGTAATGGGTGGTGCAAGACAAATTGAGTGTACCATTAATGGATTAGGTGAGCGTGCAGGTAATACAGCACTAGAAGAAGTAGTGATGGTTTTAAATCAACATAAGGACTTAGGTTATTATACCAATATTAATACAAGGCTGCTAAACCCTATCAGCCATGAGGTTGCAGAGATTATGCGTATGGGTGTGCAACCCAATAAAGCTATTGTGGGTGGTAATGCATTTTCACATTCATCAGGTATTCATCAGGACGGATTTTTGAAAGAAGCACAAACTTATGAAATCATCGATCCTGAATTAGTAGGTGCAGAAGCTAGTAAAATTGTACTCACTGCAAGAAGTGGACGCAGTGCACTAGCACACCGTTTACAAAAACTAGGTTATGCGTATACTAGAAATGATATCGATATTTTATATCCTAGCTTTTTGCAATTAGCAGATAAAAAGAAAGAAGTCACGCAGGACGATTTAGTAGAGATAGCAACAGCGTATTCGAAATAAGAGAAAGACTAAACGAAAGAAATTATAGAAATGGGAAAAACAATATTTGATAAAATTTGGGACAAGCATGTTGTCAAAATCATTGAAGGGGGCCCTTCGGTATTGTACATTGATAAACATTTAATACATGAAGTCACTAGCCCACAAGCCTTTTCTGGTATAGAAAAAAGAGGGGCCAAAATATTTAGACCCAATCAAATTGTAGCCACCGCGGATCACAATGTGCCTACCTTGAATCAGCACTTACCTATTGCCGATCAATTATCAAAATTTCAAGTAGATACTTTAATTGACAACTGTAAAAAACACGGGGTTGAATTATACGGGCTAGGCCATCCTAACCAAGGTATTGTGCATGTCATTGGCCCCGAGTTAGGTATTACTCAACCAGGCATGACCATTGTTTGCGGCGATAGTCATACCTCTACCCATGGCGCTTTTGGCTCTATTGCATTTGGTATTGGTACCAGTGAAGTGGAAATGGTTTTTGCTGCTCAATGTGTAATGCAAACCAAGCCTAAGGTAATGCGTATTAATATTGAAGGCAGTTTACAAAATGGCGTTGTTTCAAAAGATATTATTTTATACATCATTGCTAAAATATCAGCAAGTGGTGCCACAGGATACTTTGTAGAATATGCAGGTTCAGCTATTCGTGCATTAAGCATGGAAGCAAGAATGACTATTTGTAATATGAGTATTGAAATGGGTGCGCGTGGTGGAATCATTGCACCCGATGAAACTACTTATGCATATATAAAGGGAAGACCTTTTGCTCCGCAGGGTGAAAATTGGAATAAGAAATTAACAAACTGGAAAGAACTATATACAGATGCCGATGCAAAATTTGATCTTGAAATAAATATTAATGCAGCAGATATTGATCCCATGATTACTTATGGAACCAACCCTGGTATGGGTTTATCTGTAACAGGCAAAGTACCAACTATGGATAGCATTAGCGATCCTACAGAAAAACAAAACTTTGAAAAAGCATTAGCCTATATGGGTTTAGAAGCGGGCCAAAGTTTATTAGGCATGCCGGTACAAAATGTATTTATAGGCTCTTGTACCAATTCACGCATTGAAGATTTTAGATTGGTTGCAAGCATTATTAAGGGCAAACAAAAAAATGCTTCTGTGAAAACTTTAATAGTGCCTGGTTCACAAGAAGTAGCCAAACAAATTAAAGCAGAAGGCTTAGATAAAATATTTACAGCAGCGGGTATTGAAATAAGACAGGCAGGATGCAGCGCTTGCTTAGGCATGAATGAAGATAAAATACCAGCAGGTGAATATTGTATAAGCACAAGTAATAGAAATTTTGAAGGTCGTCAGGGTGCGGGGGCTAGAACAATGCTAGTGAGCCCACTGACAGCAGCTGCGGCACTTTTGACTGGAAAGATTACTGACATTCGAACTATGTTAAATTAAAAAAATAAAGACTGACTATATAATATAGTTATAAATAAAATTATAGTATGCAATCATTACAAAAAATAACTAGCAGGTTTATTCCGCTACGCATTGAAAACGTAGACACGGATCAAATCATACCTGCACGTTTTTTGAAAGCGACTACGAAGGAAGGCTTTGGTAAAAATTTATTTCGTGATTGGAGATATGAAAACGATGATGAATCTAAACCAAAAACAGATTTTGTTTTAAATCAAAAACAATTTACTGGCGAGATATTAGTAGCGGCTAAAAATTTTGGATGTGGTTCTTCGCGTGAACACGCCGCATGGTCTATTCAAGACTATGGTTTTAAAGTAGTGGTGTCTAGCTTTTTTGCAGACATCTTTAAAAACAATGCTTTAAACAATGGAGTGCTACCCGTAACAGTATCTGATGCTTTTTTACAAGCTATTTTTGCTGAAGGCGCCGATGCTACATTATCCATTGATTTAGAAAAGCAAACCATTACCATTGATACAACAGGGGCTGCAGAGAGTTTTGAAATTAATGTGTATAAAAAAACCTGTATGTTAAATGGCTACGACGATATTGATTATTTATTAAGTATGAAAGAAGAGATTGAGCAGTTTGAATTAAATCATAACAAGTAATAGAAGATAAATAGTAGTAAATAAATAATAAGAGAAAAAATAATAGTAGATAAATAAGAAGAAATAAATAAGAAGAGATAAACTTTATCATAATGAAAAAGAAAATAGCAGTCATCCTTGGCGATGGCATTGGCCCAGAAGTAACAGAGCAGTCCATTAAGGTATTAAATATCATTGCTAAGCAGTTCAAGCATGAGTTTAGTTATGAGCATGCATTAATGGGCGCCATTGCTATTGATAAAACAGGCAACCCATTACCTGATGAAACTATTAAAATATGTTTAGCGAGCGATGCTATCTTGTTTGGAGCCATTGGCGATCCTAAATATGATAACGACCCAACGGCTAAAGTACGTCCCGAGCAAGGTTTATTAAAACTTAGAAAAGAATTACAATTATTTGCCAATATTCGTCCGGTAAAAACTTATGAAACCTTAGATCATCTTAGTCCTTTAAAGCCAAGAATACTAGAAAATGTAGACTTCATTATTTTTAGAGAATTAACCGGTGGTATTTATTTTGGAGACAAAACCTTAAGTGCCGATGGCAAAGTGGCCACCGACAACTGTTCTTATTCTGTAGCAGAAATAGAACGTATAGCGCATTTAGCTTTTCAACAAGCACAGAAAAGAAAAAAGAAATTAACCTTAGTAGATAAAGCCAATGTTTTAGAAACTTCTAGACTATGGCGCAAGGTGGTTCAAAAAATGGCGGAGGAATATAAAGAAGTAGCAGTCGACTATTTATTCGTAGACAATGCCGTCATGCAAATTATTTTAAATCCAGCACAGTTCGATATTATTTTAACAGAGAATTTATTTGGAGATATTATTAGTGATGAAGCTTCTGTATTAGCAGGTTCATTAGGCATGCTTCCTTCATCATCGGTTGGAAATACCCTGGCTTTGTTTGAACCTATTCATGGTTCTTACCCACAAGCCAAAGGAAAAGATATTGCTAATCCAATAGGTTCTATATTATCTGCAGCCATGTTACTCGATCATTTTGGCATGCAAAAAGAAGCCAGTATAGTAAGAGCCGCTGTGGACTGGTGTTTGAGTAATAAGTTTGTTTCAAAAGATATTGATCCTGTAAATAGTTATAGTACTTCAGCTATTGGCGATTTAATTTGTGAGTATATTGAAAAACAGGTAACAGGAGAGGGACATGTGCATCATGAAAGATTACATAAATCCACCATCATCTAAGAAACATTCGTCTTAAGGTTAGACGATAAAAGAGGCGTAATTTTATAAATGGTTTTTAAAGAAAAAATATGGAACTAAATAAATATTCAAAAACAATCACACTTGATCCAACACAACCAGCAGCGCAGGCTATGTTTTATGGTATTGGATTAACCGATGCCGATTTACAAAAAGCACAGGTGGGTGTGGTGAGTATGGGTTATGATGGTAATACATGCAACATGCATTTAAACGCACTCGCTGCTGATATTAAAAAAAGTATTTGGGCAAATGATTTAGTCGGACTTACTTTTCATACCATTGGGGTGAGTGATGGCATGAGCAATGGTACTCCAGGTATGCGTTATTCATTAGTAAGTAGAGACGTGATTGCAGATAGCATTGAAACAGTCTGTGGTGCACAATATTATGATGCACTTATAGCAGTGCCTGGTTGTGATAAAAATATGCCAGGTTCATTAATTGCCATGGGAAGATTAAACCGTCCTTCTATTATGATATACGGAGGAACCATTGCACCGGGTCATTATAATGGACAGGATTTAAATATTGTATCTGCTTTTGAAGCCCTTGGACAAAAAATGGCTGGTGAATTAACTGAAGCCGATTTCAAAGGTATTATACAACATGCATGTCCGGGTGCTGGTGCTTGCGGTGGTATGTATACAGCTAACACCATGGCATCTGCCATTGAAGCATTGGGAATGAGTTTACCTTATTCATCTTCTAATCCTGCACTCAGTGAAGAGAAACAACAAGAATGTGCGGATGCAGGAAAAGCAATTCGTTTATTATTAGAGCGCGATATTAAGCCTCGTGATATTATGACGCGCAAAGCATTTGAAAATGCAGTAGCGGTGATTATGGTATTAGGCGGAAGCACTAATGCAGTATTACATATGATTGCCATGGCAAAAAGTGTGGGAGTAAGTTTTACTCAAGACGACTTTCAAGCCATTAGTGATAAAATTCCAGTGCTTGCCGATTTTAAACCATCGGGAAAATATTTAATGCAAGACCTACATCAGTATGGTGGCGTACCTGCTGTTATGAAATATATGTTAGCAGAAGGTTGGATACATGGAGACTGTTTAACAGTTACTGGAAAAACGATGGCAGAAAATTTAGCTGCCGCACCGGATTTAGATTTTACTAAACAAGATATTATTCATCCAAAAGAAAGTCCTATTAAAGCAACAGGTCATTTACAAATCTTGTATGGCAATTTAGCAACGGGTGGAAGTGTTGCAAAAATTTCTGGAAAGGAAGGAGATGTATTTGAAGGACCAGCCCGTGTATTTGATGGAGAGCAATCTTTAATAGAGGGCATTCATTCAGGAAAAATAAAAAAGGGTGATGTAGTAGTTATAAAAAATGTAGGACCTGTTGGTGCACCTGGTATGCCTGAGATGTTAAAACCCACTTCCGCCATTATTGGCGCGGGTTTAGGTAAGTCGGTAGCACTTATTACCGACGGACGTTTTAGTGGAGGTACCCATGGTTTTGTGGTAGGACATATTACGCCCGAGTCTTATAAAGGAGGACTCATTGGACTAGTGGAAGACAATGATATGATTGAATTAAATGTACCTAATCGTAAAATGACATTGAAAGTAGATGAGGCCACTATTGCCAAAAGAAGAGCTGCCTATGTACAGCCTGCTTTAAAAGCAACGAATGGGGTTTTATGGAAATATGCACAATTAGTAAAAGACGCAAGTGAAGGTTGTGTGACGGATGAGAGTTAAAGTAAAATAAATTTTTGAGACTATGGTAATAAAAAAATTAACAGGATCACAGGCAGTTTTAGAAGCTTGTATTGCAGAGGGAGCCGAAACAATATTTGGTTATCCAGGTGGTGCTATTATGCCCATCTATGATGCACTCTACGATTACAACGATAAACTAAAACATATTTTAGTAAGACATGAGCAAGGTGGAATTCACGCTGGACAAGGCTATGCACGTACTTCAGGAAAAGTAGGTGTGGTATTTGCTACTAGCGGACCAGGTGCAACTAATTTAGTGACAGGCTTAGCCGATGCCATGATAGATAGTACACCACTTGTTTGTATTACAGGACAAGTCTATGCTCATTTATTAGGAACCGACGCCTTTCAAGAAACAGATATTATTAATATTACCATGCCGGTGACTAAATGGAATTATCAAGTAACTGATGCAACAGAAATTCCAGGCATATTAGCCAAGGCATTTTATTTAGCAAGAAGTGGAAGACCAGGTCCAGTACTCATAGATATTACAAAGAATGCACAAATACAATCTTTCGATTATGAAGGTTATACCCCTTGTAATCATATAAGAAGCTATCGACCAAAGCCGGTGATTCGTAAAAATTTTATAGACGAAGCGGTGGCCTTAATTAATAATGCTAAAAAACCTTTAGTCATTTTTGGACAAGGGGTTATTTTAGGAAAGGCAGAAAAAGAATTTAAAAAGTTTATAGAAAAATCGGGCATGCCAGCAGCCTGGACCATCTTGGGTTTGAGCGCTCTTCCTACCGATCATCCACAGAATGTAGGTATGTTGGGTATGCACGGAAATTATGGCCCAAATGTTTTAACGAATGAATGCGATGTACTTATTGCAGTAGGTATGCGTTTCGACGACCGCGTTACGGGAAGATTAGATAAGTACGCGAAGCAAGCCAAGGTTATTCATTTAGATATAGACCCATCTGAAATAGATAAAAATGTAAAAGCCCATGTAGGTGTATGGGGCGATTGTAAAGAAACACTTCCACTACTTACTTTAGGTATAGAGGAAAAAGATAGATCAGAATGGTTAAAAGTTTTTGCAGACTATACACAACAAGAATATGATCAATGTATCAAAGAGGAATTGAATCCTAGTACAGAAGAAATGACCATGGGTGAAGTGATACGCATTGTTAATGAAACCACAAGTGGAAATGCAGTGGTAGTAACGGATGTAGGCCAACATCAAATGGTGGCTTGCAGATACGCTAAGTTTAATGAAACCAGGTCCAATGTCACATCGGGAGGACTAGGCACCATGGGATTTGCTTTACCTGCAGCCATTGGAGCCAAGTTTGGTGCACTCGATAGAACCGTTATTGCAGTCATTGGAGATGGTGGTATACAAATGACCATTCAAGAATTAGGAACTATAATGCAAACAGGAGTGGATGTTAAAATAATGATTTTAAATAATCAGTTCCTAGGTATGGTGCGTCAGTGGCAGCAACTTTTTAACGATAAGCGTTATTCTTTTGTAGATATTCAAAGCCCCGACTATGTAATGGTAGCCAAGGCTTATGGAATTGAGGGCGCGAAAGTAGAGCATCGCAAGGACTTAGTGAAAGCCATTCAAACCATGCTAGCGCATAAGGGTTCTTATTTGTTAGAAGTAATGGTGGGTAAAGAAAACAATGTATTTCCGATGGTACCACAGGGTTGTAGCGTGAGTGAAATAAGACTGAAGTAGAATATTTTAAAAAAGTTGAAATAAAAAAGAACAGACAAAAAAAGAACTTATAATATGGAAACAAATACTGAAAAACAAGAGTACACAATAACTGTGTATACCGAAAACCAAGTAGGGTTATTAAACCGAATTGCTATTATTTTTTCTAGAAGAAAAATTAATATCGCAAGTTTAAATACATCCCCTTCTGAAATTGACGGTATACACCGTTTCACGATTGTTGTAATGGAGTCTCACGATGTGGTGTTGAAAATTATAAGACAAATTGAAAAGCAAGTAGAAGTATTAAAAGCTTATTTCAATACCAATGACGAAATTGTTTGGCAGGAGCTTGCATTATATAAAGTATTGTCTGAAGAAATTACAGAGAAAGTAAAAGTGGAAAGATTATTAAGAGAATACGGCGCGCGTGCGGTAGCCATCAGAAAAGACTTTATTGTTTTTGAAACAACAGGTCATAGAGAAGAGACCAATAAATTAATGAAAGCCCTGGAGCCCTATGGTTTAGTGGAGTTCGTGCGTAGCGCAAGAGTGGCTATCATAAAGGAAAGTAGCGGCTTTCACGAAAAGTTAAAAGACTTTGAAGAAAAGCAACCTAGTGAAGAAGTGATAGAAAATGAATACTTAGGGAAAAGAGAAGCAGTATTTACAATGTAGAAAACAAAAACAAGTATCAGAAATATTAAAAAATAAATTAATCAAATAAAAAATCTAAACAAATATTAAAATGGCACAATTAAATTTCGGTGGAACAGAAGAGAATGTAGTCACTCGTGAAGAGTTTCCATTAGTAAAAGCACAAGAGGTTTTAAAAAATGAAACTATCGCAGTTATTGGCTATGGCGTACAAGGTCCTGGACAAGCATTGAACCAAAAAGAAAATGGTATTAATGTAATTATAGGACAAAGAAAAAATTCAAAAAGTTGGGATAAAGCAATTGCCGACGGTTTTGTACCCGGCACTAGCTTATTTGAAATAGAAGAAGCCTTAGAAAAAGGAACTATTATATGTTATTTATTAAGTGATGCTGCACAAATAGCTATGTGGCCAACCGTTAAAAAACATTTAACCCCAGGTAAGGCTTTGTATTTCTCTCATGGCTTTGGTATTACTTTCAACGAGCAAACTGGTATTATACCTCCAGCCGATGTAGATGTATTCTTAGTAGCCCCTAAAGGTTCTGGGACTTCTTTAAGAAGAATGTTCTTACAAGGACGTGGCTTAAATTCTAGTTATGCCATCTTCCAAGACGCTACCGGAAAGGCCTGGGACAGGGTTATTGCCCTTGGTATTGCCATTGGATCTGGGTATTTATTCGAGACAAACTTTAAAAAAGAAGTTTTTTCTGATTTAACTGGGGAAAGAGGCACATTAATGGGCGCAATTCAAGGTATATTTGCAGCCCAATATGAAGTATTGCGTAAAAACGGACATAGCCCTTCTGAGTCATTCAATGAAACAGTGGAAGAATTAACTCAATCATTAATGCCACTTGTTGCAGAAAACGGAATGGACTGGATGTATGCAAACTGTTCAACCACTGCGCAAAGAGGTGCTTTGGATTGGTGGAAAAAATTCCGTGATGCAACTATGCCAGTATTTACAGATTTATACAATAGTGTTGCAACAGGAAAAGAATCGGCTCGTTCTATTGACTTAAATAGTAAGGCCGATTACCGTGAGAAACTAGAAGTGGAATTAGCTGAATTACACAATAGTGAAATGTGGCAAGCGGGAAAAACTGTAAGAAGTTTAAGACCAGAGAATCAACCAGGTAAATAGTTCATGAGAATTATTTAGTTAGGATAAAATAGAAAAGAGATAAAGTATGAGCGAAGCAAAGAAAATAAATAAACCTATACTTAATATCGAGGCTGCAGTCAAAAGATTGAAGCCGGTGGTAACACATACCCCGCTTCAGTTCAATGCAAATTTGTCTCATAAGTATGCGTGTAATGTTTATTTTAAAAGAGAAGACTTACAAATTGTCCGTTCTTATAAATTAAGAGGTGCGTATAATATGATGAGTCAGCTTTCTAAGGAAGTATTGGTAAAAGGGGTAGTTTGCGCTAGCGCAGGTAATCATGCACAGGGCTTTTCTTATAGTTGTAAAAAACTAGGCGTATGCGGTGTTGTATTTATGCCCATTCCTTCACCTCAACAAAAAGTAAATCAAACAAAAATGTTTGGTGAAGATTTTGTAAAAGTAATTTTAGTAGGTGATACTTTTGACGATACAGCAGTGGCTGCGAAAGCTTATACTTTAGAACATGGAATGACATTCATACCTCCCTTTGATCATGTTTCCATTATTGAAGGACAGGCTACAGTGGGCGTAGAAATTTTAGATGACATTAAAACATTTACCCAAGACCCTATTGATTATTTATTTGTACCAGTAGGTGGTGGTGGCTTAAGTGCAGGTGTGGGAACTTATTTTAAAGAGAAGTCGCCTAGTACAAAAATTATAGGATTAGAACCAGAAGGAGCACCGAGTATGTTCTGGGCATTAAAATCGGGAGAACCTGTTGAATTAGAAAACATAGACAAGTTTGTCGATGGGGCTTCTGTAAAAAGAGTGGGTGATGTCACTTTTTCTTTTTGTAAAGATGCACTAGACGACATGCATTTAGTACCAGAAGGAAAAATTTGCACCACAATTTTACAAATGTATAATGAAGAAGCTATTGTAGTGGAACCTGCAGGAGCCATGTCTGTAGCGGCTTTGGACCATTATGCCGAACAAATAAAAGGCAAGACCATTGTATGTATTGTAAGTGGAGGTAATAATGATATTGCGCGTATGCAAGAAATTAAAGAACGTTCTTTAGCCTATGAAGGTTTGAAGCATTATTTTTTAATTCGCTTTGCACAAAGACCAGGTTCATTGAAAGAATTTGTCAATAAAGTATTGGGCCCTTATGATGATATCACCAGATTTGAATATATAGAAAAAAATAATAAGGAAGCAGGTCCAGCCCTACTGGGAATAGAATTAAGAACCAAGGCCGATCATACTACCCTTATTGAGAATATGAAGAAGTATCATATTAATTATGATGAAATAAATAAAGACGATAATATTTACGGCTATTTAATATAGAAAAATAAATTGGGTTATGCAGGTTTTAAAGTTTGGAGGGAGTTCGGTGGGTAGTGCAGAGGTAATCAATCAAATGTTGGCTATTGTAAGTTCACGTATTCAAAAAGAGAAAACCATTGTAGTGGTTTCTGCAATGAGTGGTGTGACCGATCAATTATTAATGCTAGCGCAGACGGCTGCACAAGGGAATGATGCTTATAAAGCCATTATTCAAAACATTGAGCAAAAGCATTTAGATGCCGTTCGTGCATTAGTTCCTAATAAAGAACAAAGTGGTACTATAAACTTGGTAAAGCAACTTATTAGTGAACTTGAAACCCACTCCGAGGCTTTGTTTATGCTGAAAGAACTATCTATGCGCATGCAGGATAAAATTATTAGCTACGGTGAAATATTATCAAGTAAAATAATTTCAGCCAGTTTTGAGTCAAAGGGAATTAAACAAAAGTGGATTGATTCTAGAGAACTTATCAAAACCAATTCTAATTATTTTAATGCAGTGGTGGATAAGACACTTACTTATAAAACTATTGCTAATTATTTTGCAGCTCCTGAAAATACATTTGATTTATATATTGCAGCAGGCTTTGTAGCCTCAGATGCGGAGGGTAATACTACCACATTAGGTAGAGGCGGCTCCGATTATACAGGTGCTATTTACGCAGCAGCCACAGAAGCTACTGCACTTGAAATATGGACCGATGTGAGCGGCATAATGACAGCCGATCCGCGTATGGTTCAAAACGCCAAAGAGATTCCAGAAATTTCTTATCAAGAAGCCATGGAGTTATCACATTTTGGCGCGAAAGTTATTTATCCTCCTACTATTCAACCGGTGATGCAAAAAAACATATCCGTATGGATAAAAAATACTTTTGATCCAACCCACGCTGGTACTATTATCAAAAATGAATCCCCTTCTGATAAAAATTTTATCAGAGGTATTTCAAGCATAAAAGATATTTGTTTATTAAGCTTGGAAGGAAGTGGTATGGTGGGTATTCCAGGTTTTTCTAAAAGACTATTCGATGCGCTTGCTAAAAAGCAAATCAATATTATCTTAATTACACAAAGCTCTTCGGAGCATTCTATTTGTGTGGGTATAAATATGCAAGACGCCCATATAGCTAAGATAGCTGTAGACGCTGAGTTTGAAGAAGAAATAAATACCCATAAGGTAGAACCTTTAATTATAGAAAAAGACGTTTCTATTTTAGCGCTTGTGGGTGAGCAAATGAAAAGTCATCCTGGAGTAAGTGGAAAAATGTTTGGGGTACTAGGAAGAAATGGTATTAATGTAAGAGCCATTGCACAAGGTTCTTCAGAGAAAAATATTTCAGCAGTAATTGCCACTGGAGATGTACGCAAGGCCATTAATGTACTTCATGAAGAATTTTTTGAAACTTCTTATAAGCAGGTGAATGTTTATGTTGCGGGTGCTGGTAATGTAGGTAGTAAATTAATAGATCAAATAAAAAA